>DASRUP010000042.1:0-2821 GCA_035655395.1 Minisyncoccota bacterium | reverse complement strand
TGTTCATTCGCAAATTGCTTGAAAGCCCTCATGCTCTCCACATGAGCCTGCCAACTTTCCTGGAGGGCCGCGTTTTCCGCAACCTGTTCGTATAAGAGCATCTGGTCAAAAGAGGTGGCCTGCTTTTGCAAAACTCCCATGTCCAGAAGTTGATCACCAAGGTAAGGAATGTTCAAAAGTGTGCTTTTCAAGGGAATTCTAAAAAGTCGGTACAAAAAAGAATGTTCGTGCAACCACCGTGTCGTCTGAATGAACCTATTGGTTCCACCCAAGGTAGGGAGAGTATCTTTTTGCGTATCATCTGTGGCGGCATTAGCTATGCTCAATATGTTCGGACTTTCGGCTTCCTTGAGTGCAGAAGCCGGGCGGTTCCTCATTTCTTCTGCAAAGTCATTTAAGAAGTATCCTACCACAATGAGTCGGGGGGGCTTTCCAATTTCAGACACAATCCGTTTAGCAAACCCGAGCTCCTGGGTTGTGCTGTAGGCAGACACGCCGCACTGCAGCACCCGCGTGCCCAGCTCTTTTTCGAGCTGCGACCCCCATTTCTCCTCCAGCGAAGCCAAATGATGGCTAAAGCTGTCCCCCACCAGCAGAACGTAAGGGTCTTCCCCATTGTAAGGTTTTTCGAAACAGCCGAATTCGTTGGAGACAAGTTCGTATTCAATGTGTTCCACGCGAAACGGGAATGGCCCGAAATTTGGCGCAGGAACATACTTTAACTCATGATTCTGTTGCAAAAAAGAAGCCGGTTCTTGAACAGGAACCGAAACAAGGGTCGTATGGGCATGCAGAAGGCGCACTACCCCCTCAAGCACCAAAAGCGTAACGCATACGGCAACAAAAAAAATAACTAGGCGAATCGCAACGTTCTTCATTCAGATTATTATACTCTCTTCATTCCTGTACGCAAACCGCAGTTCTTGACATTTCCCCCGTTTATAGTATACTACACCCACCAAAATCAAAACCTTGGAGGTGCGTTTTGGCAACGCCAGTGTTCTTTATACACACGATTGACTTTAACAAGAAAGGAGACGACATCGGACCTGGTACCATCGCCCGAGCAAAAGGGGCGCTTTACAAAGCGGTCCAACGCAACGAGACGAAAAGATACTTTCTGGTAACCGCAGGAACCCCTGCACCAACCACAGGCGAACCGATGTGCCTACTCGTAAAGAGGTGGCTCATCAAACAAAACATCCCGTCTGATTGGATCCTTACCCCACAAATCCCGCGAGCAGATAACACAGCTGCGGAAATCGTGGACGCCATGCAAATTGTCGAACAAAAGTTTTTGCACGGCGAACCATTCTTCGACTGCTCCAGCTTGTGGCATATACCGCGCATCGCCTTCATGTGGCCCATGTATGGCAGAAGAGTTAGGCCTCGGTTCGTTTGGGTGCTCGACAGGAAACTGTTTAGCCCCAGGTGGCTCATTCGGGAAATGCTCGGCATTGGGGCTTTAATGCTCCGCCTCACCGGCCCCCGATGGATACCCCAGGAACTCGAACCCGAAACTGAAGGGAGGAATTGAAATGGTAACAGAAAAGAGAGCAACAGCGGTAACAACGGTATTCATGGTTCGAAACATCGGATCTGGCCCAGAAGTCGCAATCCAGACGAGAAACATAGTCACCGAAGGGTACGACCCGGAAGGAAAGGACAAGATCGAGGTCGGCCCGGGCGAGACCATGCGAGCCTGTGAATACCCATACGATGCAGCTCTTAGAGCTATCCAAGAAGAATGGGGAGTGCCGATGCCCAAAGACCACGTCGTGCACATTTATGGCGGTTATGAGAGAGATGAACAGAACAGACGCATTACTCTGATAACTCCACCACTCCCCATTATGGTAAATAACGAGTATGATTATCCCTGGGTCTCTGTGCCCGTGGTCCTCCATGTAGACGGGAAGTTGGAGTTCGACGAGGAGCTCGGCGACGGCGAGGCAAAGGAAGGAAGGTTCATGCCAGTGCAAGAACTTCTCCACTGGCTAGAAAAGAGCCCTCAGGACTTCTTCCGTCTCACATATGCTGGGGCAAAAGAGCTGTGCCGCATGATAATCGACGGCAAGCTCGAAGTTCCCGTCCATCCGTAGAAGGAGTTGACGCGAGCGCAACATAGCACAACAAAAGGGAGCCCCCCACAGGACTCCCAATTTTATTTCAAAATATTTTTGCGAGGATGGCGCGGATGTCGTCTGGGGCAAGGAGCCGGGGGTTGTTGCCCAAACGCTCTGTGTTTACTTCTTTGAGCACCAACTCCTGAATTTGCCGCAAGTCTGTTATGCCGAGCTCTCGCAGCGTGGTTTCCAAACTAATTTCCTGCATTAAACTGCGAATGTTGTTTGCGGCCTGCGCTGGAGTTTTTGCCCCAAGCAACAAAACCAGTTCTTGCAAGTCAGCTTTTTCCATGGTTTTGGCGTTGTACTCAATCATTTCAGGTAATGTGAGACCTACCGCATGGCCGTGTGCAACCCCATAGTGCACGGTAAAAGGATAAGACAATGCGTGGCATGCCGTGGTTTTGGCAATGTTAATTGCCTTGCCCGCCAAATGAGCCCCTTGTGCCATGGCTTCTCTTGCCTGCGGAATAGGGCTGTTTACTGCAATGACAAAATTGGGCAAGATGAGTTGGATTGCCTGCCTGGAATACTCTTTTGACTCTGGAGTTGCGTTGGTGCTCCAAAAAGCCTCTATGGCCTGAGCCAAAGCGTCCATACCGGAATCCGCCGTAACATTTGGCGGCAAAGAATACGTAAGCTCGGCGTCTATAACAGCGTACCTCGGAAGCAAAAATTCGTGCGAAAAAGAATAT
>DASRUP010000041.1:0-5645 GCA_035655395.1 Minisyncoccota bacterium | reverse complement strand
ATAAGATAAGCATAACAGTAATTTTTACACATATGATGAATGAACGCATAAAAGATGTACTAGGAGTAGTAGTTATCTTAGGCCTGGTGTTTTTCGCCTATGTTATATGGGTGTACGTGGATGCCTATTCCAAGTCTATAGAACCTTCGTCGTTCCGAAGTTTCCAGATTTCAGCAGAAGGCAAAGAGGTGGCAATTCCCGATATTGCCGAGTTTACGTTTAGCGTAATTACCGAAGGGGGAACAAACCTGCAGGCTTTGCAAACCCAAAGTTCAGAAAAAACAAACGCAGCCATAGAATATGTAAAGTCACAGGGCGTGGAGGCAAAAGACATAAAAACGCAAGGGTACAACGTAAATCCGCGCTATCAGTATTTTGATTGTAAGCCTCGGCCGCTTCCTATTGGTGAAGGCGTTTTGGTTCCAGAAGCGTGTCCTCCGGCAGAAATCGTGGGATACACCATTTCTCAAACCGTGTCGGTAAAAGTGCGCGACTTGCAGAAAGCGGGAGTCTTGCTTTCGGGCGTAGTGGACAACGGAGCCAATAACGTGTCGCAATTGTTCTTTACCATTGACGACCGCGACGCCGTAGAAAGCAGGGCGCGCGCCCAGGCAATCGAAAAAGCAAAAGTAAAAGCAGAGGCGGTGGCCAAAGCCGGCGGCTTTAGAGTAGGGAGATTGCTCTCCATTCAGGAATCCGGATCTCCTTACGATCCTTTATACGAACTCGACAGGGCGCTCGAACAGGGAATCGGTGGAGCTGCGCCCTCTGTGGCTCCCAAAGTTGAACCCGGCTCTCAAGACGTAACAGTAAACGTCACCCTCCGCTACGAGATTCAATAAGGTTTGCCCTTTTGGGTTCTGAAAGGTACAATAGTCTTGATATGAAGACTACTTTTGTCGTTGTGATTGTGTCGGCCGCGTGTATTCTTTTTGCTTTGAATTTGTTTTTGGGAGTGTTTGGCGACGTTTTGCCAATAGCCAAACTGTCGCCTTTGTTTGAGAACGCGGCTGAAGGCCGGGGAATATTTACCCAGCGCAGAGATTTTAGTTTGCTGGTAGAAGAACTCAAGCAAGCGGTTTCCACGCCAGCTCCTTTGCGTTCTGGCGAAGAAGCCCCTACCTCTTTCTTAACCAAGCAGGGGGTTTTTCAATGGACTAATACCCAGCGCCAAGAGCAAGGGCTTTCTTTGCTGGAGGCAGACACGACTTTAGATAACGTTGCCGCGGCCCGGGCGAGGGATATGTTTGAAAAGCAGTATTTTGGCCACGTAGCTCCCGACGGCTCTGGGGTGGCGGAGGCCGCGCAAAAAGAGGAATACGCGTTTCTCGCGATCGGCGAAAACCTTGCTTTGGGAAACTTTGCGACAGACAGCGCATTGGTGCAGGCCTGGATGGACAGCCCCGGGCACAGGGAAAATATCGTAAGCCCCCGGTACCAGGAAATCGGCATTGCTGTGGAGCAGGGCGAATTCGAAGGAAATACCGTGTGGATAGCGGTGCAGATATTCGGGCTGCCTTCCTCGGCTTGTTCAATGCCGAGCTCCGAACTGGAAAGCGATATTGAACTAAAGAAAATCCAAATCGAAGAGATGGAAGCGATCTTGGACAAAGAGTACAAAGAGATCGAAGCAACAGAACCCAAAAGAGGCCAGGTGTTCAGAGACCGGGTGGACCACTATAACCAGTTGGTAGCGCAATACAATAAGCTGGTGGAAGACGTCCAAGCGCTTATCGGCGAATACAATGTCGAAGCCCGCGAATTTAACGAGTGTGCAAACGGTTGAGAACGGCGTATAATAATAGGAAAAGGACTTGGTATGAAAGAAAAGTTTTGTATAGCTATTATCGCAATTGGGGTGTTGTTTTCCCCGTTGCTCGCCGCGACAAAGAACTCCAGTGACGAAGAAGGAAGAAAGCTGGTGCCCTCGGACATGGTAATTACCGAAGATTTTGGCGTTGCCGGCGAAACGGTAGAAATTGCGGGTACTATTCAAGGGGATGCCTATGTGGCGGGAGCCCAGGTTTTTGTAAACGGGGTTATCGAAGGTGATTTAATAGTCGTTGGGGGTACCATTACCATTACCGGAAAAGTTACGCAGAACGTACGAGCCATGGGAGGCCAGGTGGTAATCGCCGGTGAAGTAGGCCGAAATGTGACAGCGGCCGGCATGAACGTAACTTTTGCCGACTCGGCAAAAGTTCTGGGCGGAATAGTGGTGGCCGCTGCAAACGTGCACTTGGCTGCACCCGTGCAGAAAGAAGCAAGAATCGCGGGGCGCACTCTTACCTTAGATAACGCTATCGAGGGTGACTTGGAAGCTGCGGTCGATACCATACGCTTTACTTCGAATGCCAAAGTCGGGGGAGACTTTACCTACTGGAGCAACCGCGAACCTTTGATAGCACAGGGCGCTACAATCGAGGGCAATACCATTAAAGAAAGCCCGGCAGAGCTCGCGGCACCTATTACAGAGGTATTGAGTCCGATACAGCCTTTTATCAAACCATTCCTTGGGCTTACAAGCTTCGTAACCACTTTGATTTTGGGGTGGATTTTTCTCCACTTCTTCCCCGGTTTCACCAAAGGCACGGTGGCAACCCTAAAAACCAGGAAAATAAAATCTCTCACGACGGGAGTTACCGTGTTGCTGCTACTGCCTCTTTTGGTGGGGCTTTTGATCCTTACTATTGTGGGTATTCCTCTGGGGCTTGTGCTGTTGCTTGTTTCTTCTTTGGTACTGTACGTTGCGAGGATTTTTGCGATGATTCTTTTTGGCAATATTATATTGCAGTACTTCGACGGCAAGGAAAACGGCATGTTAGCCTTCTTAATCGGCTTGGTGCTGTATTCTGTGTTTAGCTTTTTCCCTATTGTGGGGTGGGCGATTTCTCTGGGCGCTGTAGTATTTGGCTTGGGGGCAATGGTGCAAACATTAAGAGACCAACGAGCAAAAAAACCTGCATGATGAACGTTTCCCGATCCAATCAAATTTGTTTTACTGGGCCGCGCGTTGAAGCCTTGCTTAAAATGCATCCGGAAGAAGTGCAGCCAGAGCGCATGAGCAAAATTTTGGAAGAGTTCGTGGTAGGGTTTCACTTCCTGCGCGATTTTGAACTGGCAGCAACA
Source organism: Minisyncoccota bacterium (assembly GCA_035655395.1). GTDB lineage: Bacteria > Patescibacteriota > Minisyncoccia > Minisyncoccales > UBA10102 > DASRUP01. The sequence continues at coordinate 2,516 of DASRUP010000041.1, read as the reverse complement.
TTTTTTGGAAGCGGCCGCGTGGGTGCAGAACACCGAACGTATCTGGAGGCAGAGAAGTTGGCCTATACCCTGGCAAAAGACGGTTTTGCCATTATTACCGGGGGAGGCCCCGGCATTATGGAGGCCGCGAATAAAGGCGCATACGAAGCAGGGGGAAGGTCGGCCGGCATTAACATTCAGCTGCCTCAAGAACAACGCACCAACCGATACGTAAAAGAGGCAGAGGCGTTTTACTATTTCTTTGTTCGAAAAGTGATGCTTGCATTTGCTTCGGAAGTGTACGTTTTCTTCCCCGGAGGTTTTGGCACACTCGACGAATTTTTCGAACTGGCTACGCTTGTGCAGACAGGGAAAATCGAACCCATTCCCATTATCTTAGTCGACAAAGGGTATTGGAAGCCGCTTTTAAAGTGGGTAGAAAAGGAACTGTACGAAAAGCGAAAAGCGATAGGCAAAGAAGACAAAGAGTTGTACCATTTGGTCGACAACGCAGACGAGGCCTTTAAGCTGATACAAAAAATGGTTATTCGTCCCAGAGAAGACGAAAAGAAACCTTTATGAAGCAATTTATTATAGCTTTGGCCGCGGTGGTTTTGGCGGGGGCCGTCATATGGTACGGTTCTTTCTTGAAGCCGCAAGAATCTATGGAACAAGCAGAACCAGGCGATACTGTTGCCGTGCATTACGAGGGCCGCCTCGAAGACGGAACCGTGTTCGACAGCTCTCGCGCAAAGGGCGCGCCTATTCAGTTTACGCTGGGTGCGGGCGATGTGATCGCAGGTTGGGATCAGGGAATTCAGGGCATGAAAGTGGGCGAGAAAAAACAATTGGTCATACCGCCCGAGTTGGCATATGGCGAGAGAGGGTTCATGGATGTAATTCCGCCCAACGCCACTCTTCTATTCGACGTGGAACTCGTAGACATTCAGAAAGGAAAATAAGTATTCTTGAGCTTTACGAGAGACGGCGGGCGCTTGACCGCCGTCTTTTTTTATGATAGGCAGCCATTATGGAGACGCGCGTAATTAAAGAAAATCTGCTTTATTTGGGCGAGGAAGGCATCTCGCGTTACGGCAGGCGAGCCCTTTTCGTATACCTCTTTTTGGCGGCGAGTTTTGGGCTGATGTGGGCTTTTCAGAAAGTGGATGCGTATCTTACTCCCTCTTACGCCAGAGAAGAAAACGCTCCGCAAAACGACACCCTTTCGACAACGGCTCCGTTTGAAATCAAGGAGGCTTCCCTTACAATTCCAAAAATTGGGGTGGCTGCCCCTGTGTATTTCGTGGACAGCAGCAATCCCGACGACTTTCTGGAGCCCTTGGAAAAAGGAGTGGCGCATTACCCTTCTGCAATTCCCGGGCAGAAGGGCACCGCAGTTTTGTTGGGGCATTCGGCTCCCCCGGGGTGGCTGGGAAGTTACTTTGACGGCGTATTTTCCGACTTAACGAAATTGGAACAAGGGGATATGCTTTCCGTAAGCATAAACGGAGTGGCGCACCAGTACCGGGTAGCAGGGAAAACCATTCTCCATAGGGGCGAAGACATTCCTTCCGATCTTATGGAGAGCGAAGTGTCGAGGGTGGTATTGCTAAGCTGCTGGCCCCCTGGAATTGATAATAAGCGAATTATGATTCAGGCCGAAAAGATATAAGTAACATAACAAAAACATATGAGTACCAAAGTATTTTATCGAGTTGTTGCGTGCGTAGTGAGTTTCGTATTTTTGTTCGGAGCTACATCGTACGCGGAGGCCCAGACGACGACAACCGGCACCGGATTCGAGGTTGCCCAAAAGGTGCGAAATCTTACCCAGCAAAAGTTTGACTGGGTAGACAAGGTGCAGGCCTCACCGCAGGATCGCCTGGAGTTTCAGATTACCGTAACGTGGCGGGGATCGGCCACCACGGAAAATGTGCTGGTGCGGGAGATTCTTTCAGATAAGCTCTCGTATGCTGGCAACTTAAGGGTCGATAGCAACCAGGTAGCAGGAAACGTTACCACAGAGAACATTAATATAGGAAGTTTAAATACCAACCAGTCGCGAACAATAACATTTGAAACACTCGTGGTTGATGCAGCGTCCTTGCCGGCGGGTACTTCCAACCTGGTAAACACCGTTACCGTGTTTAACACCCAGGGCGGAGCTTCTACCACAGCCCAGGTGCAGGTGGCAAGAGACGGCAAGCCCACCGATGTTTCAACCGGGCCTTTAAGCCTGTGGCAGATTGGATTTGCGCTGGTGCTCTTGGTTATGGGCGTTGCGAGCGCTGTATTCTTTGCAAAATACTACTTTACCCGCGAAGTGCTGCAAAGCCCGTATGAAAACCGCACCGATCGAAAGTTAGCCTCTATGATTGAAAAAGGAAAGCGGCAATTCTAACCCTCTGTTTTCCACAGCCTCGACGTATTGTCGGGGCTGTTTGTTGTTGCAAAAGAATGGTACAATAAAATATATGGAAACATTTGTAAAAGCAGACATTTTCTTTTTTGTTACCACCGTTGCAATTTTTTTGGTA
>DASRUP010000040.1:0-4760 GCA_035655395.1 Minisyncoccota bacterium | reverse complement strand
GTATTTACACCATTCATGGGCTTTTCTTTTTAAAAGACTCCTCATGGAGGAGAAAACTCGCTTTTGGAACAGTTGAAAAGATTTTATCATTTTTGGTGTATAAGGCATTGTTCGTGAATAGAGAGGATATGGAAGAAGTGCAAAGGATGAATATCTACGGCTCTAACAAGATTACTTATATAGGAGCCGATGTGGACCTTTCTCGTTTCGACCCCAGTCTGCACTCGAGAGATGAAATCCAAAAAGCAAAAAGCGAACTCGGAATTCCTTTAGACAAGGCTGTGATCGGCATTGTGGCCAGGCTGGTGTGGGAAAAGGGGTTTGCCGATTTGTTTTCTGCAATGCAGATTATCCTGCAAAAATTCCCGCATGTCGTGTTATTAGTAGTTGGTCCTTCAGAGCCGGAAAAGGGGGATGGCTTTCAGCCCTCGGTAGTGGAAACGTACGGTATTCAAGAAAACGTGGTTTTCGCAGGGGAGAGAACCGATGTGCCAACAATGTACGCTCTTATGGATGTATTTGTTCTTCCTTCTTACAGAGAGGGGCTTGGCCTTTCGGCACTGGAAGCCTCGGCAATGGAAAAAGCGGTAGTAGCAACAGATATTCGGGGATGCCGGGAATCTGTCGAGCACGGCCGAACCGGCTTGCTCGTGCCTCCAAAAAGCCCGGAGAAACTGGCGCAAGCTCTTGAAGAATTGCTCTCCGACCCGGAACGGAGGAAAGCAATGGGCAAAGCAGGAAGAGAAAAAGTGCAAAAAGAATTTGCCAAAGAAATTCTGTTCGGCAGGCTCCAAACCATATATAGTGAACTCATGGCTCATAAACACTTCAATCGCGAATAATAGCCATGTGTGGTATTGCCGGAATTAGAGATTTTGGTGGCAGCACGAGGAGCCAGGGGGAGGTGGTAGGTCGCATGACGAGCTGCCTTGCGCACCGCGGCCCAGATGATAAGGGCGTTTTTGTTGACGAAGCGGAAGGGGTGGCGTTGGGGCATCGGCGCCTCTCGATTCTCGATTTATCGTCTCAAGGGCATCAGCCCATGGCAACGCCGGGTGGGCAGCTATGGATTACCTACAACGGAGAAATCTATAACTTTCAGGAACTGAAAAACGAGCTTGCCAAACGTGGCTACACATTTGAAAGCGACACCGACACCGAGGTTATCCTAAAAGCCTATGAGGAGTGGGGGATGGGCATGCTCGACAAATTCCACGGCATGTTTGCGTTTGCTTTGTGGGATAAAAAAACTCGAAAGCTTACCTTGTGCCGAGACCGTGCAGGGGTAAAGCCTCTTTACTATTACTGGCGAGACGGCCTTTTGCTCTTTGCTTCAGAGTTAAAGTCCTTGCACGAGCATCCGGCATTCGAGAAAAAGCTAAACCTTCAGGCTTTGTCGCTGTTTTTCCAGTTCGGGTATATTCCTGCTCCCCATACGATTTTTGAGCATACCTTTAAAGTCTTGCCTGGCTCCTATCTGGTGTTTGATGAAAAGGGCGGCAGAGAAGAGAGAGTGTATTGGGATATTCGAGATTTATATGCCACAGAACAGAATCATGCGACAGAAGACGATATGGTGCAGGAGTTAGAAGCGATTCTCAAGAAGGCGTTTGCGTGGCGCCTGGTGGCCGATGTGCCCTTAGGAGTATTTTTGAGCGGGGGCATTGATTCCTCGACCGTTGCTGCGTTGTTGCAGGCGCAGGTGTCTTACCCCCTGAAAACCTTTACGATTGGTTTTACCGAGAAGGGGTATGACGAAGCTCCCTATGCCAAACGTATTGCCCGGCATTTAGGATGCGACCATCATGAGGTGTACTGCACGAAAGAGTATGCGGCAGAAATTATTCCCAAACTCCCCGAAATGTACGACGAGCCGTTTGGCGACAGTTCTGCCATTCCTACGTACCTTGTTTCGCAACTCGCAAGAAAGCATGTGAAAGTGGCGCTTTCTGCAGATGGGGGCGACGAATTGTTCGGGGGCTATACCAAGTACGACTTGGTAAACCGGTATTGGGCAAAGCGCCAGAGGTTTCCCTCGGCGCTCTTTTCTTCTGCCGCTTTCTTTTTGCAAATGGTTTCGCCTGAAGTCGCAGAACAACTCTACCTGCTCCTGCCGTCTTCCTTTAGGAAGTATACGAACGCCAAAGACAAGATGTATAAGTTGCGCAACCTTCTACGAGAGCAAACCTTGCCCGACATTTTTCGCCAAAGCAACACGTTCTGGACCGAAGAACAGTTGCGCCTTCTCCTGGCCTTTGCCCCGCCCTCCCGGGAGAGTGATATGTACGGGTTTGATAAGATGCGCGGTCTTGATCCAGTCTCCGCAATGCAGGCAGCAGATTTTCGTGTGTATCTTCCAGATGATTTGCTGGTAAAGGTGGACCGAGCAACCATGGCGCAGGGTTTAGAGGGGAGGGAACCTTTTCTTGACCAGGATATTGCCTCGTTCATTGCACGAGTGCCGAGTTCCTGGAAAGTGCGTTCTGGCAAAGGGAAATATATTCTCCGAAAAGTCCTTGCAAAGTACGTCCCTCCAGAACTTTTTGAAAGGCCCAAACAAGGCTTTGGTATCCCCATATACGCCTGGATGAAGCAGGATTTTTCCCGGTTTCTGGAGGAATACCTAAGCGCTTCCCAACTCAAAAAACACGGCCTGTTCGACGAGGAGGCCGTACAACGAATACTTCAGCGCCATGCACAGGGAAAAGGGGAACATGCCTCCAAGCTGTGGTTTTTGCTGATGTTTCAGATGTGGTACTCCCGTTGGATGCAGTGAGTTTGAAGAGAAACAGATTTCCTGCAATAATAAACGATTCGCAATAACACCTATGAAAACATATATTGTAACCGGGGGAGCTGGATTTATCGGAAGCCATCTTGCAGATTTGCTGGTACAAAGGGGAGAGCGGGTAGTGGTCGTAGATAACTTGAGCACGGGCAAAAAACAAAACCTCAATCGCAAGGCGAAATTTTTAAATATGGATATCCGGAGTCCTCGTTTGGGGCAACTCTTTTTGCGGGAACGCCCTCATGGGGTTTTCCATCTTGCTGCGATACCCCGCGTGCCCATATCTGTGGAGGATCCCGTAGGCACCTCGGACGTGAATATCACGGGTACCGTGAATGTTTTTTGGGCTGCAAAAAAAGCTGGGGTAAAGCGGGTAGTGTTTGCCTCGTCTTCTTCGGTATACGGCAGCCAAAAGAACCTTCCTTTACACGAGGCAATGCAGCCAAAGCCCGTAAGCCCGTATGGGCTTCAAAAGCTGATGGGCGAGCAGTGGGCCAGGGTATTTTTTGAGCTGTATGGACTGCCCATCGTTTCTTTGCGATATTTTAATGTATATGGTCCGCGTATTGATTTTGATTCTGACTATGGCTTGGTGATTGGAAAGTTCTTGTGGCAGTTCCGGCAAAAAAAGCCACTCACGATTTTTGGCACCGGGAATCAAACAAGAGCTTTTTGCTATGTTGACGACGTGGCGCAAGCAACCGTGCTTGCTATGCAGTCCTTGAAACTCAAAGGAGCCGATATTATAAACGTGGGCGGGGAAGAATCGCACTCAATAAATCATCTTGCGGCTTTGCTCGGCGGACAAAAAGAACATCTCCCGCCTCGCCCGGGAGACGTGGAGCACACCAAAGCAGACACCAAGGCTGCTAAACGTCTTCTTGGTTGGGAACAAACAGTGTCCCTCAAAGAAGGTGTACGGCGCACGGCAGAATGGTTCAAGCAGAATGGTTGAGCTCATCCGACGCGCCAAGGGGAATGCGGTATTTCGGAATGTGGTTTGGCTTGGAATGGGAGAGGTGGTATCGCGTTTGTTCCTGTTCGCCCTGTTGATCGCAATTGCCCGTGTGCTTGGCGTCCATGGCTACGGAATGTTTGCGTTTGGGCTTTCTGTAGCATCTCTTGTGCTTGTTGTCGCGCAGTTTGGTATTCATGCAATCTTTGTACGAGACGCGACGCAAGACCAAAAGTGGGAACATGCCTTCCCTGCATTTCTGACGTTGAGTATTCTCTCGGGACTGGGGGGGTTCTTGGCGATGGCCGGCGCCGCGTTCTTTTTGAGCAAAGAAACCTCGATACATGTGTTATTTCTCTTTTTGGGCGGATACGTGGCGGCCATGACTGTTCTTGAAATGATGTATGCCTTCTTTCGCGCACGGGAAGAGATGCGTTATGAAGCTGTTTTGAAAGTACTTCAGGCGGTTTTGACAGTTTCCCTTGGCGCGATTCTCCTCTTGCTTGCGCCCACGAGCGCCAATGTTGGGCTTGCATATGCGGGGGGGGCTGCCAGCGCGCTTTTGGTAATGATATGGATATTTTGGTTTCGTACCCGTTCCATCGACCTCCAGATTAGCCTTCCGCTTTTCAAAACCGTGCTCTCTCGCACATGGCCTTTGGGATTAGCTGGGGTGTTTGCCGTTGTGTATAATTCCATTGATTCTGTAATGCTGGGGGCACTCGGCCAGGTTGCGGCCGTTGGATGGTACAATGCCGCTTATCGCATTGTGGGTGCCGCTCTTATTCCGGCCGTGTTTCTTGGCCATAGTTTTCTTCCCGCTTTAAGCAAACGCCTTGGTTCATCCATCGGTTCTCTTCAGAATCTCTGGGAGCGGCAGGTGGAAGTAGCCTTGATGCTCGGCGTGCCAGCAAGCGTTGGGGGAGCAATAATGGCCCCTCGTATTATCCGCGCCCTGTACCCTCCGGAGTTTGATCCTGCTATTTTGGCGCTCCAGATTCTTATCTGGACCGTGGC
>DASRUP010000039.1:0-5371 GCA_035655395.1 Minisyncoccota bacterium | reverse complement strand
CAAGCAACACCATGGCAAATGCAATTGCAAAGCCTGCTTTTCTTTGAAAAGTTTTTCTCTGTTCCATTTCCTCTGGCGTAGGGTCTTCCGCCGCGTCGATCTCGGAAACAAAAATCGGAAGGTTTGTCGGCGGATTGCTTGGCGTTTGAAGTCTGGCTTCAAACACATGCTTCTTGTATACTTCTGTTTTCTCTGCGTACTCTTGCAGCCACTCGCTTGTGGTAAACCATTTACAGCCTATCTTCGCTGCTTTGAGTTTTCCTTGTCGCGCGCGCAAACTCAAATATTCCTGTGAGTAAGGACAACGTGTTGCTGCTTGCGAAAGAGTGATATATTCTTGCGAAGGCTTTTGCGGAGAAATTACTTGTCCGATAGGCATTAGCACATTATCCCAATACAAAATAAGCAGGTCAATGCCTCTACCTGTGAATATCCGATAGAATGGTTAAAGCTGATTAATGAGTTTTGATACTTAGTAAAACACCCAAGCCGATATAGGTAAAAATGAGGGATGCGCCTCCATAGCTTACCAGTGGGAGTGGCAGGCCAATGATAGGCAAAAGACCCAGATTCATGCCAATGTTGATAAATGTCTGAACAATAAGCAATACGGCAAAGCCTATGGCAAAAAGTCGGGCAAAGTTGGTTTGAGCTTGTGCGCCTATTTTGAAAATTCGCCAGACAAAGAGAATAAGGAAGAAAAGTAAGACAGAGATGCCCAACAGGCCAAATTCTTCCGCAAGTGCGGCAAAAATAAAGTCGGTTTGGGGTTCAGAGAGAAACCCATACTGGGTTTGTGTGCCTTGGCTATATCCCTGGCCGAGCATGCCGCCGTTCCCAATAGCGATTTTTGCCTGCAATTGGCTCCAACCAATAGTCAAGGGATTGAGCTCAGGTTCCACAAAGCTTAAAATTCGCGCCTTTTGATAATCAAGCAGGAAAAATGTCCAACCCAAAGCAAAAATGAGCACAACTACTGTCAAAATTGCCAGGAAATGTCGTATGCGAATACCGCTAACCAAAAGCATAAAAACCCATAAAGCAAAAAGTACCAGCACGGGCCCAAGATTCGGTTGCAGGGCAATCAAAAACATGGGAACTGAAAAATAAGCTCCAGTGATTACAATATGCCGTATCCGATAGAGTTCAAAATGCCTCAAAGAAAGGTATTTTGCCATCAAAATTACCAAGATAAGCTTCATATACTCTATCGGATCAACCGATATGTCCCCTATTTTATACCAGCTCTTCACACCGCGGGTTTCAGGAGCAAAAAGAAGCAAGCCAACTAAAGCGGCAACTCCAATGCCATACAAACCAAGAATGAGCAAAGAATCGTTCCGCAAAAGTCGATAATCAAAAAACGAAACAATGAACATGCAAGAGATGCCGATACCTCCAAAAATGAGCTGTTTTTCAAAATTGCCAAAATCACCTCTTGCCAGAGACGAGCTGTGAAGCGCAAGCATTCCAATTGCAAATAGAACAAATGAGCTGCCAACAAGCAGCCAATCAAATTCTCTTAAATGATCCCACATGCCTCGCGTATTCATTTGCTACTTTTAAACAAGTTTAAGGAATTCTTTTTCTCCGAGTAGAGAAATGCCGAGTTTCTTGGCTGTTTCAAACTTGGAGCCGGGTTCCCTGCCAACTACAACATAGGAAGTTTTGCTCGATACCGATTCAGCCACCTCGCCGCCTAACTGGCGGATTTTTTCTTTCGCTTCCTCGCGCGTCATGGAGTCCAGCTGACCCGTAAGCACAAATGTTTTTCCTTTCAGTTTGGTATTATGTATTAGGTATTGTGTATTATGTATACGGACGCCGGACTTTTGTAAACGCCTTATAAACTCAATATTTTCTTTTGCGTGAAACCACTTATACATGCTTTCTGCTACAACCCCGCCAACATCGCGGATTTGCTCTAACTCTTCTTTTGATGCTTGTTGCAGTTTTTCAATGCTTCCGTATCGCTCGGCCAGGTCAATTGCCGTTTCCTCGCCCACATGGCGAATGCCCAACGCGTACACAAAACGTTCCAGGGAAATTTCTTTTTGCGCGCGTATCGCGTCAACTACATTTTTTGCCGACTTTGCGGCGAACCGCTCTAACGGGACCAAATCGCCTTCGGTAATCTCAAACAAGTCAACCGCGTCCCGTACTATTCCCTGCTCGGCAAGCTGGTTAATAATCTTGGGGCCCAAACCTTCAATATCAAACGCTTTGCCAGAAACAAAATGTTTTAGGTACTGGCGCTGCTGGGCCTGGCAATTTTTATTGGAGCACCGCGTTACCGCCTCCCCCGCCGGCTTTACCAGCTTGCTTTTGCACATAGGGCAAATTTTTGGCATGGCGAATTTTTTTTCCTTTCCGGCGCGCAAATCTTTTAGTACCTGCACTACAGCCGGAATAACATCGCCGGCCCGTTCTACTACTACGGTATCTCCAATTTTTACTCCCAGGCGTTGCAACTCGTCTTCGTTATGCAGGGTTGCCCTTGAAATGGTAACACCCGCAACCTGGACGGGCCGCAACAGAGCCACCGGAGTTACCGCCCCGGTCCTGCCAATTTGCACCTGGATGCCTAAAATTTTGGTGGTGGCCTGCTTTCCCGCGAATTTTAAAGCGCGCATGCCCCGATACCCTTTTCCCGCCACTCCAAGCTCCTGGAGCGTGGCATTGTCGTTTACCTGCGCCACGATACCGTCTATGTGGAACTCCAAAGAGTCGCGCTTTGTAACCATTGCTTTCCAGTACGCCAAAATTTCTTGCGTGTTGCGGCACACTTTCGCGGTAGGGTCGGTCTTAAAGCCCAATTTTCCCAGCAGCTCGTGTTCTTTTGCGTGGGAACCCTGGCCAAAATTTCCTACAAGGTCGTAGGCCATAAAGGTAAGAGGACGGGAAGCGGCAAGTTTTGGGTCTAACTGGCGAATGGAGCCCGCGGCCAGGTTGCGGGGGTTGGCAAAGGAAGATTTAAACTTTTCAAACGCCTTCTTTTCCATATATACTTCGCCCCGTACCTCCAGCTCCTCTGGAATTTCAAATGTTGAGTTTTGCGTCTCCAACCGCAACGGAATACTTTCAATGGTTTTTACGTTTTGGGTTACGTCTTCCCCAACTTTGCCGTCGCCGCGCGTTGCCGCCGTTTCCAACACCCCGTTCCGGTACCTTAAAGAAACCGCGAACCCATCAACCTTGAGCTCTGCAAAATACTCAAGAGGAGGGACAGTCCCTCCTCGGAGACGCAAAAGATGTTCCTCCCAATCTCGCAGTTCTTCCTCGCCAAATATATCTTCTATGGAGAGCATGGGCTGGATATGTTCCACCTTTTCAAACTTATCCAAAGGCTCGCCTCCCACGCGCTGGGTTGGGGAATCCGGCGTAACCAAATCTGGGAACTGCCGTTCCAGTTCCCACAGTTCGTGCTTTAAAGAATCATGCGCCTCGTCTGAAATGTCCTGCTTATCCAATACGTGGTACAAATACCGCTGGCGGTTTATAACCTGGCGCAGCTTCTCTATGCGCTTTTGGGCCTCTGCCTTTGTCATTAGCCCTATTCTAGCACAATCTAAGGCGCCGGGCACAGGTTTGCCAGCGCGGTTTCCAAGACACTATAATCGTCCACAGAGGCGTAATGCGCCGGGCTCGAAGCAATACTGCGTAAAAGATCCTCATTTTCTGCCGCCGTAAACCCTTCTGTACCAACAATATCAACGCCAAGCACAAAAATCGTAATGCCGTTTCCCTTGGCTGCAACAGCCTCGGCGAGCGCCTCATCCCGCGCCGCTTGCTTGCAGGCTTTGTAACTGGGATCTGGCTCCGCAGGGCCTTCGGCATGATCGTGTTCAGGAAAACAATCCACATTGGGATCTAAATAGTTAGTGGGGTCTCCGTCTGACACCAGAATCAAGTAGTCTGGCGAAGTCGCGTCGGGCCGGTCATGGCCGTCGCCAGGGTTTGCAAGTTCTATTTGTGTGGAATCGTAAATTCCGTCTTGCAAATTCGTTCCTCCGAACCCGGAAGGAGGAGGGCCTCCAAAGCCAAGAGAATCAACAGTAGTATGCAAATTACTATTATTGCCTGTTAAATGTTCCACTATGGTTGCCAAGTTCTGGAAAATAACAACGCTCATGTGGGTTCCCGCAGGCGTAGGGTCTAAAATATCTATAAAGTTAACGGGCCCCGTACTTACTGCATCTTTCAAGGCCACCAGGTCAGAATCATCTATGGAGTCTGACATATCAAGTGCGAGCGCCACATCAATTTCCTCGCCGCACGGCAGCAAAAAGATTTGGCGGGTTACTTCAATGGTCCGGGCTACGTTTTGGAATATTCCCGTTGACAAAGCGCAAAAAGGAGCGCCTACGCAGTCTCCGGGGTCTTTCACGTCAACACTGTAGGTAGCCTGGTTAGAAAGAGTAACAACTCCCCCAAGCCCCCAGCTGGCAGCCGCAATCTGCAAACAGTTTATATCGCCAGCGCATGTTTTGTCTTCAAACAAGATATGTTCAACTCCGGCTTCCGCGGCGTAAAAAGCAATCGCAGATTTCACGCTTCCCTGCAGAATACCAAACCCGCCAAGCAGCAGCGTGCTCAATCCAAGCGCAATAGCCATTATAAGGGAAGTAATGACTATCGCAAAGTATATTGCCGATCCTTTTTGCATGTTATTGTTCCACATCGATGACACGGGTACTTATTGTTGTTTGCATGCTTACTAACTCTCTATTGTCGTGGTTGCTCCGTAACAACACCCCAATCGTAACGTGAGGCTGTATATAATCCGGGTCGTCTACCGCATCCCCCTGGTATTCCCCGAATACCCGAAACCAGAACACATCAGCGTCGAAATCGTTGGAAATAAGCCCCCTCGGGGTTCCAAAACTCGGGGTGCTGTCGCTGGAAATACGTTCACTAAAATCGTGGCCGGCGTCCGAAAAAATCTCGCGGCATCTGTTGTTCCTGTCTAACCAGCGGATTCTGGTGGTTGCTTCAAACGTGTACCCTGCGGGAAGACAGTCGCCAGCCAAATCTTTTTGCGCGCCCCGCAGCGCCCGCGCCAGATATTCCATTGCAAACGACAACTCTTCTACCGCTGCCCGCTTCTCCAACGCGTCTCTCTGCACCGTAATTGCCTGCTGCATGCCGGAAAACGCGCCTCCCATAACCAGCACAAACAGGAAAAACGCGACAAGTACCTCAATGAGCGTAAACCCTTTGTTGCTCATAATGGCAGCCAATCAAACAATGTTGTTTCTGTAACGACGCTTTGGGGATTTCCCTTTTCATCCCAGGATACTGTTACCTTTACCGTAACCTCGTCTCCATTATAGTCAACAGTAACAACCCTTGTAAACGATGAAACCACTCC
>DASRUP010000038.1:0-5588 GCA_035655395.1 Minisyncoccota bacterium | reverse complement strand
ATTTTGTTGAGTTCAGCGAGTTTGCCTTCGAGTTCACTTCGCAACGCGACAAATTCTTCTCCCTCCAACCCGTTTACCAGCTGCCACGCCTGCTGCAACAACGCGTTTGCCCTGCTCTGTTCTCGTAAAATAAGCGCGGCCTCTGCCTCTTCAAAAAGCGCCTGCGCCTGGGTAAGTTTCTCTCCGGTATCTTGTTGCAGGGCTTGCGGCGCTGCTCCAAAAATCGCAAAGCCCAAAAGCAAAAGAAACAAGAAAGACATTAAAATGCCCACTCGCTTTGCCTGATCTGATATCGAAAAGGTAAAGGGCAATTTCTTTCTTGGAAAGGGAAGCGCCAAAGGAATTTTTGGCAGTTTGGGGAAAGACGCGCCAGGCAGGCGTATGTTCGAAAACGAAGGAAGCCGCGGCGCAGACAATTGCGAAAGCACCGACAGCGGATTTGCAAGCGCTCCGCTCTTGCGGCCCTCCTCATCTGGAAGCTGCACCGCCTCTGTGAGAAGGAAAAAGAGCGCTCCCGAAACAGCCGAGAGTTCTTTTTCTTTGGTTTTGAACAGGTCTTTAAATTCCTTTTCTTCCTGCAAACGCGCCACCCCCTGCAGCAAATTGGTTTTTGCAAAGGCCTCGAACAATTCCGGCGTGAGTACGAACAAACGATCGCCCGGCGCCATGCGGCCAGACCCCACGGCCCCGAATACTTTGGGCGAAACTTGTTCTGCCCTTGCGCTTTCTATAGTTTTCCCCACATCCACTAAAGAGCCGTGGCGCCCCATCCATACTCGCGTGGCGCCCACTTTGGTAAAATACAGCACCAGGGAACCTGCTTTGGGCGCTACAAGAAATAGAGCGAAATGAAGATTGCCAAGCCAATCCACATTCCCTTGCTTTGTTTCCTGCGCAAGAAAATCATTGGCGCTTTGCAAGCCCTGCTTGAGAGCAGCTTCGGGAGCAAGAACCCTTTGCCTGCTTTTGTCGTTTGCACTTTCATAGTAACGTTCCTTGATTATGCCGGCCAAGCGCTCTAAAAATCCGGAATTTGAGGGAAGCGCATTATCGAGCTCTGCCACCATATATAAACTCCCCATTTGCTCTTGGCGACGGTTTTCCGGCTCAAAGGAGAATACTTTCAAGAACCTGTCTTTTTTGTTCTTGGGATTAAACTGGAACTCAAATATTTTCATGATGCGAATGCTTTATTATAGAAGATTGTTGAATTTCTGTCCAAAAAATGCTATAAGAATCTCCACAGTCTGCCAAAACGAGGTGTTCCTTGAAGAGATTACGGATTGCAATAATCGGCATCGAGGGAAGCGGAAAAAGTTGGCTCATTGGAAAGGCTCTGGAAACCCTTGGCGATAGAGGCAGCACCATTACCTTCTCTCGCATACCAGGCATTCAGGCTGGAGGCAGGATAATCTTACGCACATGGAGGTGGGCACACGCAAAACATTATAAGCTCCCCATAATACTGCTTGCTGCTCTTGTCACAGTACTTTACGGATTGGCGCAATGGCGCATGCGAAAAGTGGAAGTTCTATTCCTAGAACATTACCCGCTTATCGATTTGCCAGCCTTCGGCGCTCTGTACGCCAATCGAGCGGGTTCTTTCTTGGGCCATATGGTTGCGTGGATATTTCCTAAACCTAACATAATACTCTTTCTGGATATCCCCATCGACGTTGCAGAAAAGCGAATTCGCGAAAGGGGCAAACCAATTCAACTATATGAGAGTTGTGTCTCATTAGCAAAGCTGCACGATTTGCTGCGAGAACGTGCCCTTTCCTTTCCGAACAGCTTCTTGTGCAATGCGCTTTCCCCCGATCTGCCCAAATTACTCCAAGATATAATGGCCTGTTCCCTCAAAGAGACTGTCCCATAATGGACAAACAGTCTCTTTTATTTTATAAGATAAGAATGCACCCTTAGCTCAGTGGCAGAGCGCTTGCATCACACGCAAGAAGTCGTAGGTTCAAATCCTACAGGGTGCACATTATAATACGCGTACCCACCCTTTGGTATTTCTCACTCGTTCTGGTAATATATAGAATATGAAACGGCTGATTCTTTTTGTGGCGATTGCGGCGATTTTGGGAGGGGGGATTTACTATGTAACGCAGGTACGCCCCGCCCAGCCTTCCCACCAAGAACAAACCCTGCAGGAAGGCACTGAAAACGGTCCGTCAGGCCCCGAATACTTTGAACCGTCTGAAACCTTAGCCCGGAACATTATTGCCGGCGCTCTCGACATAAAATTCAACGCGAAAACAGCAAACTACCAGGTTGCCGACCTCGACGGCCAAGGAGGGCCTGAACTTATTGTTGCGGCAACAGAAAACATTCCAGACCTGTACGCACGCCCCAGCACCGCAATTATTCAGGTACTCTCGGTAAAAAACAGGGAAGGGGAGTACGAAAGCATTGGCCACGTAGAATACACAGAGTTACTCTGGGGTACACCCGAAGTAAAAGAAGTGCGCGATTTGAATGGCGACGGCGACAAGGAAATTTTCATGGAATTAATGTACGGGGGAGCCGCAAGCTTTGCCCAAGGAGTGCTTACAGTAGATATACAGAGAAAGGAAGTCGGCTGGGCCAAACTCCAGGAAAAGTCCCGGGCGATGGGGGACGCGCTTTTTATTGTTGCCGCCTCTGCGATGCACTGGAATACGGTAGCCTTTACCGACACCGACGGGGACGGTAGGGGGGAAATCACCACCGTATTTGCGCAACGCGACGTATTCAACCCTGCAGACGTTGCATGCCAGGTAGAAGTGTACGAATGGAATGAGAGCCTTTTTGCCTATGCAGAGCAGCTTTCCTTGCAAACGGCGAATACCCTGGGCGCTGAATGCAGACTTCCATGATGCATTCCCTCCTTTTTTTAAAATACATCGAGTGGCATTTTATTGCAGCTCCCAAAGAAATTTTGAAAGGGTGGGGGAATATCCTTTGGTTTGGCTTTAACTACTTTTCTGTTCCCTTGCTGCTCAAAACGCTTTTTGCGCCCTGGCGAAGAATCACCTGGTCTTACGGAAGAGGATTCGATCCCGGGCGTTATCTTTTTATATTTTCGTCGAATCTCATTTCGCGAATACTGGGCGCTATTATGCGCACCTTTCTTATTGTGGCGGGAATCGGCCTCGGGCTTTGCTTAGTGGTGCTGGGGGGAACTTTCTTTGTGTTTTGGTTTCTGCTTCCCGCGCTTATAGCTATCGCTTTTATGTATGGCATCTTCCTTCTCTTTTAACGCAGCCCAATCAACACTGCGGGCGGCGCTCAAGTTTGAAAATTATTTTCGCACGTCTACCCTGCGCAAACTGCGCAAAATCACCCAGTGGGTTTTTCTTGCGGCTTTTCTGGCATTTCTCCTTACCTTTATTCCGGGCGGAGGCATCGTATCGCCCACAGTGAGCCGCCTCTTGCTGGCAGCTGCTTTGCTCACGTTTTCTTACGGAACTACGATTTTGCTCTTAGAGCGCTTTGGCGAATACCTCAAAGCCCCTAAAGTCCCTTTGGTAAGGCATAACCTTGCCAACGCTGTTTCTTTTGAGGTTGCGAAAGCGGCTCACTTGGCTGCAACCTACGCTAAAAGGAAAAACTTTATGCAGGTAGACTCTACTTTGCTTTTATACTTTCTGCTCAAAGAAAATGCGTCCATTGAGTTTATATTCGCAAGAGCATTGCTCAATTTTAATGAATTCAAAAAAGACGTACAGCGCCTTCTTTCAAGCCAGGTACGCCATCCGGGAAAAGTAAAAGAAACGGTATACGCTCCAGACTTTGAAGAATCCATAACCAAAAGCATAGCCTACGCCCAGGAAAAAGGCAGGCAGCGCGCCGAAATCGAGGATTTGTTTGCGGCGCTCGCAAATACAAACCAATTTTTTAACCGTTTTTTAATTGAGCACAACTTTTTGCCAGAGCGCGACATGGCCCGTATTGCAGACTGGCACTACCGCCTGCGGGTGGAAGCGGCGACCAGAAAAAAGTTCTGGCTCAAAAACAGTTTGCGAAGATACGGCACCATGGGCAAAGACTGGGCCGCAGGATATACCATTACCTTAGACCAGTTCTCTTACGATATTTCCGACGAAGTACGGACCCTTCGCTTCCCCCGGGCAGTCGGGCATATCCAAGAAAAAGAAATGATGGCACGCATTCTGTCGCGCCAACAAATGAACAACGTGCTTTTGGTGGGGAATCCGGGAACGGGAAGAAAGCGCCTCATTCAGGATTTTGCTTCCAAAAGCGTCTTGGGGGAACACGAAAGCCCTTTGCTAAACTACCAGCGGGTGGTAGAACTGGAGCTTACGCATTTGTTGGCCGGCCTGCAAAGTTTGGAAGAAGCAGAGGCCGCGCTCAACCAGATTTTTAAGGAAGTGGGGGCTGCAGGGAACACCATTTTAGTTATCGACGAATTCCACAACTTTACCGGTGAAGGCTTGGAACAGGCCGCAGGAAGAGTAAATATTGCGGGGGTGCTGGCCTCGTATTTGCGGAACGACCGGTTCCCCTTTATCGCCGCTACCACATTTGCCGGCCTTCATAGGTATTTAGAACAAAATCCTTCTTTGCTTTCACTCTTTGAAGTTGTGGAAATGTCGGAACTCTCGCAGGAAGAAACCTTAAGCGTGTTAGAAGAGGTCGTTCCTTCATTCGAGGGAGTGTACCGGAAGTTTGTTTCATTCCCTGCGCTGCAGGCTATTGTTGCGTACGCTGACCGTTACATTCAGGCAGTTCCTTTTCCCAAAAAGGCCATTGACCTGCTCGACGAAGCAATGGGCTACCTGGCCACCACTTCCGAAAGCATTTTGCTTCCCTCACACATTGCCCTGGTCGTGCAGGAGCGCACGCAAATTCCCGTAGGAGATATCGAAGGTTCAGAGCGCGAAGTTCTGCTCGATCTGGAAAATCTTATTCACAAAAGAATTATAAACCAGGAAGAAGCCGTAAAAGAAGTGGCCTCGGCGTTGCGGAGAGCGCGCACCGACATTGCAACGCGCAAAGGCCCTATGGGCAGTTTTCTGTTTATGGGACCGACAGGGGTGGGAAAGACAGAGACCGCAAAAGCTCTTGCCGCCATTTACTTTGGTTCGGAAAAACGCATTATACGCCTCGACATGTCGGAATTTCAGAACGTCCAGGATGTAGAGCGATTGCTGGGTACGGCCACCCAAGAAGGGCTACTTACCAGTGCGGTCCGCGAGGATCCTTTTTCGCTCGTGTTGCTCGACGAACTCGAAAAAGCTCACCCAAACATTTTAAACCTGTTTTTGCAGGTGCTCGACGAAGGGCATATTACCGACGGGCTCGGCCGCAAAACCGACTTTCGCCATACTATTATTATTGCAACGAGCAACGCGGGCTACCAGCTTATTTTAGAAGCGGTAAAAACAAACGCTGACTTTGCGCAGCTCAAACAGCAGCTGCTTGACTTTGTTTTCTCCCAAGGGATTTACCGCCCCGAGTTCATTAACCGGTTCGACGGCGTTATTCTGTTCACGCCTTTGAGCAAACAACATCTTATGAAAATCGCGGGACTCATGCTGCAAAAACTGCAAAGCAACCTGCGGGAAAAGGGTATTGAGTTT
>DASRUP010000037.1:0-14125 GCA_035655395.1 Minisyncoccota bacterium | reverse complement strand
TACAGTTCGCCGGGATGCGCCACAAACGACTTTTGCGCGGAAACACTCTTGCCGTCGGCTGTCTGCAAGGTAACGTCAAAAATAATCAATTTCCCCCGGCCAGCTTCATCTCCCAACAATTCTCCCAAATCGAGGAGCTGTTGAATTTCGGCTTTCCCGGCTGTCAGGCTTGTGGTACCCCGCAGCAGAAACTTATCGCCGTAGGAAAAAGGATACTCATAATAGCTCTGCGTCCCGAATGAAAAGTACTCGTCTGAAAAGCGGTCGAAATAGTAATTCTGGCTGCTTACCGTATAGGTTACTTCGCCTGCCTCTACGGGCACCCCAAAGTAATAGTTGGCGTCCACGTTAAGCTTCACCGTGTCTTTGGAAATATATTCTTCCTTGTCGGGTTGCAACGTAACTTCAAACGCAGCCGGCACATATTGCTGCACATCAACTGAAATGCACGCGTACTCTTGCGCGCAAATCCTATAGGAGCCGAGCGGGGCATTGGCCTCGAGAAACACTTTGGTATCGAATGTCCCAAAGCCGTTCAAGAGCAGTTTCCTGTTAAAGATCTCGTCCTGCTTGGAGTTGAACACCTGCACCGATACCGTTTCTCCTTCGAGGATTTCGTAGTTCCCGTCGTATCCCACGCGGTCAATCCCCTTGATAAAAATTTCCTGCCCGGGCTGGTACAAAGGCTTGTCGGTATACAGGTAAATCCTTTCAGCAGAGGAGGCGATGCTTGCGTAATCCACCTTACTTTCCGAGCTTGGGATGACCGTGCTATCGGCTCCCGATGTAATAACCGCTCCCGAAATGTTCGAGACGACGGCCGCAAAAGCAACACCCTGCTCATTGGTGGTAGCACTGCCAGCCAAGGCAAGGTTCCTGCCCTGGTACAACTGAACCTGGGCACCGGGGACGGGATCGAGTGTAGAGGTATTGCTCACCCAGTAGATATTTTGCAACGCTTGCAACTCCTTTTGGCTCAAAGGCTTTCCGCCCGATCCAAAATTTGCCACCTGCGGTTGGATGCGCTTTTCTGCCGCCGCCAGGTTGGTTACGCTCACAAACGTCCGTTCATAGGCCGTGCGCAACACGTTTCCGCCATTGATCCAAAAATTCTTTTGGTATGCAGGATGGGTAAGCGTTACCACATAGTGGCCAATGGGATCTGGCATATAATCCCGGATATCTACCGTAAAATAATTCTTGAGCCAAAAACGCTTCGGCAAAGAAATGGTGTTCTGAACAACTTGTTCGCAGCTGGCGGCGGCGCCCGAGGACTCATACCCTGCGGGCTCGTTTTCCAGATAATAGAGGAAGTTGCGCGGAGAAAGTTTGCAAATTTCCAGGTTCACAAACTCCATGTTTTTGGCAGCGTAGGTGAGTTTTGTCTTTGAGGGAGGGGTAACGTTATACCCTGCCTGCAAATGATACAGCCCAAGCTGCGAACTTGGCATGGGCCCGGTGGCAATTGCCAACGAATAATCTTGCCGCTGGCCAAAAACATCACTTAAAGAAAACTCCAGACGATACTGCTCTTGAGGCATCAAGCCATAGGTAATCCTGGTCTCAAACTCCCCCATACTGCACTTCGTTTGAGAAAATACGCGCGTTACCTTCCACGACCTTGCCCAGGCCTGCAGTTCAAAAGGTAAGTTTGCCTTTATATACTGCTCCAGTTCTTCCTTTGTCGGAGGATTCAAGGGCGTGTTGGTACAAAAGGTAAATTCGACAAGCGAGGTGTTGGAATCTCCATTGCCGGGGAAACTTCCGAGAACCTGAAACGCCGGATAAGCAGTAATGGTTCGGGTGAATGGCTCTTTGTTGAGCTCAAGGCCTTCGGTGTTTAGGACTTTGTCAAAACGTATTTGGATCTGCTCACCCAAACCAACCTGGCTGCTCTCGAATAGAACAAACACGCGCGACTTGTCGGGCACTTTCTCACATTGCACATTGCTCGAAAACTGGATAGCGGAATCCGCGCACTTCTCGCCATACCCTATTTCTTTCGATTTGGGAATTTCCAGGTCACTTCTTCCCAAATCGATATCTTCATAAAACGAGATCCATATTTTCCCTTGAGGGTCAAAGAAGTCTTGGTTGACGTCGCTGGTTCGTTCGGATTCCGCGGTTATCTGGCGAATAATGGTAGGGATAGATACGCTTGCCTGGATGCTTTTATCGAGGATAATATCTCCCTCCGCAGGATATACCTTATTCACCCGTACCGTATAGCTGCCTTCGAAGTCCCAAAGTTTTTTCCGCCCGAAACGGTCGCTTTGCTTATAAATCCAGAGAACCGCCCCGTTGCCATCGGTGGAACCAACTTGGGGATTTCCAAAGAGAGTAAGCCCGAACGTTCCCCTTACTTGAGCAAAAAACCTCTGCAGCCCGATATCCAGCGAAGAAGAAAACAAGCCGTCCCCGCCGCCCGGTTTCTCAAACTCCGCCACAAACGGAACCGTTTGGCCAGTCTTATTGTCGCGTACCGAGATTTCAGACAACGTACGCCCTAAATCAATGGGCTGATTGAAATGCAAAGAGATCGGCCGGTTAAACATCTGTTCACCGCCTGACCCCCTCACATAGCGCAACTGCCGGCTGGTAAACTGGTATTCGCCCCCCGCAAGCGGCAAGCCGTCCATCGAGACAAACCCCTCTTTAATTTTCACCGTGTAGCGGGAAGAACGAACCAGCCGTTCTGCAGGAATAAATTGCAGGTTCCGCGTGGTAATCCATTTAAATTTTCCTTGGGTGGCGGGTGTAATCTCGACGGGAATATCTTTCTCCTCGAGTTCCCCAAGCGTTGTTAAAGGCACCATAGGCCGGCTAAACACTATGGTGATTTCCGAATCTTCAGGCGCCTCCGATTGTTCCTTGGGGAATACGGCGACAATCGCCGGATTTTCCACGGCAAGAAAGTCGGCCTTAATCACACCTCCCTCAAAGTTCGCAAGCTGCACGGCGTAGTAGCGGTTCAACTTCAAATCTTCTTTGGACTTGAATAGCAAAACCGCGGGTTCATCAGAAAGTGTATCTCCCGCGGCGTTGGCTGTTTTTAGAAATGGGATCCAGCTCGTTTTTTGCTGCGGCTGGTCCACCCATTCGCCTTCGATGGCAGGCTCGAAAGAAATATTCTCTCTCGCCGTTTCCCTGTCAGTTCCCGGAGGCAGACTGACGGGAATTGCCGCAGATTGCGAAACTTTTTCTGGCACGAGCCGATAGGTTTGGGTATACGCAGGTTTTTCCCCTCCTCCAAACTGCCATTGCCAAAAAAGAAAACCTGCCACCCCAAGACCAATCAGGGCCAGCAGGGTAAAAAGAAAAATTCTTTTCCTTTTCGCCGGCACATTTTTTTGCTGCTCGAAACTTCCGCCTTCGGGAGGCGCAGGACTTTCTAAACTCTGCTTGGCGTCCATATTACCGTATTATAACCTACCCGTATATTTTCGCTATCCACAAGCAACTACCTTAAATGTTTTACCCTTTGAATATTATGCTCCTCGAGCGTTTCGCTGAATATCGTAGTGCCGTTAAGGGCAGACAAATAATACAAATACGCAGTCTCCACAGGGAACAATGCGGCCTCCAAACTTTCGGCGCCCGGGTTTGAGATCGGCCCAGCAGGCAGCCCTTGGATAAGGTACGTATTATAGGGAGAAGGAGTCTGCAGTTCAACTTGAGAAAGCTCATCTTCTTCGGTAGAGCCATAGGCCACGGTTGCATCAACCTGCAGGGGAATACCCTGCGCCATGCGCTTCCACAAAATTCCGGCAACTACTTTTTTATCTTCTTTACTTTGCACTTCTTTCTCTAACATAGAGGCCATAATAACAATGTCGTTGAGGGTTTTGCCCTGACGTTGGACTGCGGCATAGAATTCTGCAGTGAGCTTTCCCTCAAAGTTTTCCTGCATCATTTCCACGATTGCTTGGGCTGACGTATCGCTTGCAATTTGATAGGTGTCGGGAAAAAGGTACCCTTCGAGGTTTTGGCTTGCGAGTAAAAAGTCTTCGCCTTCCACAATACCTCGATCTTGCAAATAGCGGGCAATGTCTTTCGCACGCCAGCCTTCGAGAATTCGTATAGTAAGTGGTGAATCTTCGCCAGCCACAATCTTTTCTGCTATCTCCTCTACACGCATAGAGGGACTCAAAAAATAGGTACCTGCTTTCAGATCGCGCCGAATCCCTCGAACCACCGCATACACATCAAAGCCGATCCGACTGCGTATCAGGCCCGCTTGTTCCAAATGCTTTGCAATTTGGAAAGCATTTTCTCCCGCGGTTACGGCAAAAGAGTATTGCTCGGCGCTACCCGAATCCTTGGGGAGCACCACCGCCTGCCATACAAAAACCGTGCAGGTTGCAACCAGCAAGCCCACCGCAACAAGAATTCCTTTCAGAACCATATGTTATTTTACCCCACAAGATTTACGGGCTTGCCTTCCTGGAAGCCTCGCATGTTTTGGATTGTTGTGTCTAAAATGCGCTGCAGCGCTTCCCACGTATTAAAGGCGTTGTGGGGAGTAACGATTACATTGGGCATATCCACAAGCACATGGTTGGCAAGCACGGTTTTTAAATCGGGCTTTTCTGAACTTCCCTGGAGCAAAAACTCCAACTCGTCTTTTATGACGCCTTCTTCCTCAAACACGTCGAGCGCAGCTCCGCCCAAATGCCCTTCGTGAAGGGCTTTTACCAAGGCTTCCGTTTCTATCACTTGCCCGCGGCTTGTGTTTATTAAGTAGGCGCCCTTTTTCATGGTAAAGATATTGTCTTTATTAATAAGATGGTGGGTTTCTTTCGTGTAAGGCACATGCAGGGTAAGAATATCGCTCTCTCGAATAGCGCGTTCTGGCTCGCAATAGTCAAAACCCACCTCTTTGGCCGCCTGCTGGTTGGGATATTTGTCGCAGGCGATCACCTGCATTTCAAACCCCCGTGCAATGCGCGCCACGTTCTGGCCAATGCTGCCCGTACCAATCACGCCGAGTGTTTTGCCTTTTAAGTCCATGCCGCGCATGCCCTGCAAGTCAAAACTTCCTGTTTCGCGAATTTGGTCGTAGCTGTGATAAATCTTGCGCACCAAAGCCAGAATAAGGCCAAAGGTGTATTCTGCCACTGTGTTTTCGCCGTACTTTGGCACGTTTGCCACCTGAATGCCGCGCTTTTTGCATTCTTCCAAGTCGATATGGTCAAACCCCGTAGAGCGCGTGGTAATAAGTTTCACATTCGGGAATGCGTCGAGCACTGGCTTGGTAATCTTGGAATCAATAAACGTGCAGATAACTTCTGCCCCTGTGTCTGTCGGGATATGGTCTTGGTCTAACCCCTCGTCGAAAAACACGGCTTTGGCGCCAAGTTTTTTGAACTCCTCGCGGCTCTCTATATATTCCCTCTCCCACGGCTCTATTCGAAAAAATGCTATGTTCATACTATGTTTGTTTTATATATTTTTCAAATTCTGCGACTTTGGCAATAGTAGGGATTACTACATCGGGATTTAACGACATGCTTTCAATGCCCTGTTCCACCAGGAACCTGGCGAATTCCGGGTAGTCAGACGGCGCCTGGCCGCAAATGCCCACATACTTGCCACGCTCTACGCATTTGGCTATTGCCGCCCCTATCATTTGTTTTACCGCAGAATCGTTTTCGTTACCAATTTTTGCTCCCATGCCAGAGTCCCGGTCCAACCCCAGCATCAGCTGCGTTAAGTCGTTAGACCCGATAGACATCCCGTCGAACACGTCCAAAAATTCGTCGGCCAAGATTACGTTCGAAGGGATTTCGCACATTACATATATACGAAGGCCCTTATCGAGCTCCCGCGAAAGCCCGCTCTGCTCCATTAACGCCACTACCTTTTTGCCCTCTTGAGAGGTTCGGCAAAAAGGCACCATGGGCGTTACATTTTGCAAACCCATTTCTTCCCGCACTTTTTTTATGGCCTGGCACTCCAAACCAAAAGCTTTTTGAAACCGCGGGTCGTAGTACCTGGAGGCGCCTCGCCAGCCGAGCATAGGATTTTGTTCGACAGGTTCATACAATTCCCCACCTATGAGCTGGCGATACTCGTTGGTTTTAAAATCGGAGAACCGGATAATAACCTCGTTGGGCCAAAAGGCCGAGGCAATTTTCGCAATGCCTTCCGCCAGCTTGTCTACATAAAACTGTTTTTTGTCGGTGTAACCTTGGGTAAACTGGTCGATTTGCTTTTTTGTTTTCGAGGGCAGCTTCTTATAATCCAGAAGGGCGTTGGGGTGAATTTTAATATACGAATTAATAATAAACTCAAGCCTGCCCAACCCTACTCCCTTTACCGGCAAATGCGCGTTTTTAAACGCTTCGTCGGGAGCGCCAATGTTAAGCATTATCTTGGTTTTTGTCTCTGGGATGCGCTCGAGCTGTCGTTCCTTTACTTCAAATTTCAAAGCGCCTTGATACACCCTGCCTTCATTACCAGAAGAACAATCCACCGTTACCATTTGCCCTGTTTTGAGCTTTTTGGTGGCGTTTCCCGTACCCACAATGGCCGGAATCCCAAACTCTCTTGAAACAATGGCGGCATGGCTGGTACGCCCTCCCTTGTCGGTAATTACCGCTGCGGCCGATTTCATAATAGGTTCCCAATCGGGATCGGTAATCTCGGTAACCAGAATTTCTCCTTTCTGGAATTTGCCCATGTCCCTCGGAGTTGCAATTACATGCACTTTTCCCGCGGCTATCTTCATGCCAACACCCATGCCGCTTACCAAAGGCACGTTTGCTGTTTTAAGCGCATATTCCCGGTACGCCCCCTGCAAAGCAGAATGCACGGTTTCGGGACGCGCCTGCACAATACACAATTTGCCAGACACCCCGTCTTTTGCCCATTCAATGTCCATGGGTTTCTTAAAATGCTGCTCGATCTGCACGCCCCAAATGGCGAGTTTTAAAATTTCCTTGTCTTCCAGGCAAAACTTGTTGCGGTCGCGCTCTGGCACTGCAACCTTTTTTGTTCCCCCACCGGCGGCGTCAGAGTA
The DNA here is from genome assembly GCA_035655395.1 of Minisyncoccota bacterium. GTDB lineage: Bacteria > Patescibacteriota > Minisyncoccia > Minisyncoccales > UBA10102 > DASRUP01. Next base: position 7,104 of record DASRUP010000037.1, on the reverse strand, counting down.
TACGAGCTTTTGTTTTTTGGGCCCAAGGCTTTTTGATATAATTCCCTTCTTTTGTTCCAGCATGGGCTTGAACACCAAAAACTCGTCTGGCGTTACTTCGCCTTGCGCCACCATTTCTCCCAACCCATAAGCACCGTTTATCACCACTACTTTGTTAAAGCCAGTTTCAGGGTCTATGGTAAACAAAACTCCCGCGCACCCCTTGTCGGAGCGCACCATTTTTTGCACGCCCACAGAAAGCGCCCCAAAACTATTAAACCCTTTGTCTTTGCGGTAGGAAATTGCCCTGTCCGTAAACAAAGAGGCAAACGTTTTTTTTACCGCTTGCAGTAACTCTTGTTCTCCAACTACATTTAAGTACGTTTCCTGCTGGCCGGCAAAAGAGGCCTCTGCCATGTCTTCGCCGGTTGCGGAAGAACGCACGGCAACGCTTGCCCTCCTTCCCAGCCTTGCATATGCCTGCAAAATTCTCCGCTGCAGGTCGCGCGGCAACTCTGCATCCAAAATAAGCTGGCGGATTGCCTTTCCGGTTTCCTGTAAGTTTTTGAGGTCTGCAGCATCAAGTTTTTTGAGAAGATTCTTAATTTCTTTTCCCAGCCCGTTGCGCTCCAAAAAAGCTTTATACGCGTTTGTGGTAATAGCAAAACCATTGGGCACGGTAATGCCCAAATGCTGCAGATTGGAATACATTTCGCCCAACGAGGCGTTCTTCCCCCCCACCAACCTGGCATCCCGCTTATCAACCTCCTCAAACCAAAGTATGGTGGCTTTTGCCCTGCTTGCCTTAAGAGTCCTCCGCATAATTCTCCTACTCTACCACGAATACTACTCCAAAAACAACACCCACCGCATTCGCCCCATAGGTCGCTTGAAACGCCGATCGGCATTTCAAGCGACCACCTTAATTCCACCTGTTCCACGAAAGTGACGATCGTCAATAAAATGGAACAAATGATATTCAATTCTTATCTGCGGGCGAGGGAAAAGATTTATTCTAAAAACAGCACCAGCCACATTAAGAGAACGCCGGCGGCAAAGGTGGCCAAAAGCGCGAGCGACTTGGATAAACTTCGTTCTTTGCGCATTTCCGGCACAAAGTCGGAGGCTGCCACATAAATAAACACGCCGGCGGCAAACAGCATAAACAAAGCTATCCATTGGCCCAGCCACGCCTCCAGGAAAAAACTTAGTATGCCTCCCGCAATTACGGTACTGGCCGACAAAAAGTTAAACAACAAGGCGCGCATTCTGGAGTATCCTGCGTGTATTAATACGCCAAACTCCGCGATTTCTTGCGGAATTTCATGTAACGCCACAGCTAAGGTAGCAGCAAAGCCAAGTTTAATATCCACAAAAAATACGGCAGCTATAATCATGCCGTCCAAAAAGTTATGTACGCCGTCACCCAACAGCGTAAGCATGCCAAGCGACTTGTGCTCTGGCTCGTCGTTTCTGACATGGTGCCAGTGAAAAATGTTTTCTATAAAGAAAAACAAGCCAAACCCAAGCAAAATAAACAAAAACGAGTTTGCGGATTCTACTTGTTCCACGGCTTCGGGCAGCAAATGCAAGAACGCGGCTCCCATAAAGGATCCCGCGGCAAACGCCAGCAAAAACAAGGAAATGCGCTGAACCAAATGCTTTTGGAAAAACAGGAACAAAGCCCCGGAAAACGACACTAAACTTATAAAACCGGTAGCAAATAGTATAGATAAAAATGTGTTCATATTACTTACCCCGTAGAACGGGGCAGGCATTTGGCGCACAGGCCAAAAAATTCCAGTGAATGGTTTATTATTTTGTAACCTTTTTGTTTTGCTATTTTTTTCTCCACGCCATCCAAATCAGCTTGCAAATCAACATCTTCCACATTTTTACATTCCACGCACACCACGTGGTGATGGTGCTTGTCTGAAATTTCGTACCGCTTTTTCTTGTCGCCAAACTCCACCTCTTGGGCAATATTTTGCTCCACCAAAAACTCCAGCTCGCGGTACACCGTAGTCTTATTTGCTTTAAGTTTCTCTTTTTGCAAAACCTTGAGAATATCTGAAGCGGCCAGGGGAGCCTTCGCGTTTACCAGCATTTTAACCATTTCTCTCCGCACCGCCGTAATACGATGCCCCTGCCCTCTAAGCTCTTTTAGTATTTTTTCCTCCATGTATATACTCTAACGCAACCCAGTTGCGTTTGTCAAGAGACACCCCCCCAATCAAAAAGCCGCCCGAACGGGCGGTTTCTTCTATTCCATATCTGGTGTGTAGTCCCCTGACAGGGCGGTATAGTTCAAACGCAGGCGCTTAAGAAAGGCCTGCTGGGCGGTTGGCACGTTTGCTGGGTTGCCGCGCCAGAGATCGAGCACGGGTTCTTGCAGGGCGCGTGAAAAGGAAAACGTTAAAGGCCATTGCTGCGGGCCGAGCTTAATAATTTCGTTGAGATTTTCTGTTGCCTGCTGCGGACTTTGGCCGCCGGAAAGAAAGACAATGCCGGCCACGTCTTTTGGCACGGAATTTTGAAATGTCCGAATAGTGGCCTCTGCTATTTGCTGGCTGTTTGCTTGCTCTGCGCAATCTTTGCCAGCAAGCACCATGCTGGATTTTAATATCAAACTCTGCAAATCAACGCCCGCTTTTTGAACTTCCACGAACACGGTTTTGAGCGTATTGGTGGTAACTTCTTCTGCCTTTTCTATGGTATGGTCACCCTCCAAAAGCACTTCAGGCTCTATAATAGGCACAAAACCCTGTTCCTGCGAAACCCTGGCGTATTCTGCCAAAATTTCGGCGTTTTTCTGTATGCACTCTTGCGAAGGAATGCTCTCACCAATTGTAATGACCGCGCGCCATTTGGTAAAACGAGTTCCCATTGCGTAGTATTCTTGTAGCCTGCCTGCCAAACCATCTAACCCTTGTGTGATTTTTTCGCCGGGATGGCCGTCGTAATCCACCGTGCCCTGATCTACTTTAATGCCGGGAATTACGCCTTTGCCCTGCAATAGTTTAGCAAAGCCAACGCCCTGATCTGTTTGTTGGCGTATGGTTTCGTCAAATAAAATAACGCCGTTTAGAAATTCCTCGATGCCGGGCGTAGTTAAAAGCAACTGCCGCCACTGCCGGCGCATTTCTTCTGTTTGCGACACGCCTAAGGCGGCAAACCGTTTGTCTGCCGTACCTGTGCTTTCATCGGCAGCCAAAATACCCTTGCCCTTTGCCGCCATGTGCTTTGCAATGTCGTAAATTGAAGTGTCTATGGTCATATCCTTACAAAGCTTTGGGTTATTTTATCTATCCTGTTCATAGGCCTTATTTATTTGGCCCTTCCCAAGAAACCTGCGACTCCAGTACAAAAACGGCATGCTCACTATTGCTACGGCAAACTTGGAGAGAAATCCGACTACCATAATTTGCAACAATATGCTCGCAGGCATCAACCCGCCGAACGCAACCGAGAAAAACAGTATGCTGTCGACTATTTGCATGGCAAAAGCGCCCACAAGATATGCTATCCCAATAAACTGAAAACCCGTGAGTTTTCTGCGCAGACGATCGTAAAACCATACAAAAAAATGGGCGGCTATTAAATACGCAACCGAGCTCGCAAAGGCGATTCGGGGTATTTGTTCGAATACAATCTCAAAGGATCCTTGGGATACTTGGCTAAATGCCGATTCCGAAAACCGAATGGTAACTTGCGTCATCACCACAAAAATCACTACTCCAATAAACCCCACCCAAACCGCCCGTTGGGCCGTTTTTTTGCCGTACAATTCGTGGAGAATAGCAAGCGCAAAAATCGCTAGGGCGTAAAAGACATTTCCTGCATTCGTCACGGCGCCGACGAGCGAAATTATTTCCGAACCCAAAGCACTCACCAAAATAAGATTTACCGCTATCACTACAAATAAACTTTCCCGCCCAAAATAGAGAGTAAAAACAATAAGTAATGGGCCGAGAAGAGAAAGTATAAGAAAAAGGAGTTCGTTACTCATATAGGTATCATACCAAATCTTTCTTTAAAATTCCAAAGTTCGTTTGAAGAACATAGGATATTAGTGTTCATGTTCCGTGTCTGCAACATCCCATACTTCTTTTCCAATATAGGTTTCTGCCCAGGCCAAATCGCGAAGCAGTTGATCTTCCTGTTTCTTCTGTTCTGCAGATAATCCTTTTCCCAGGCCCGCCCTTTTTACAATTGCCAATTCTGACTGAATATCGCGCTTGAGTACGGCAAACCCGCGGCGGATAGACTCTTGGGCCTCTCGCATTTCTTTTTGGAATTCCTTGTGTTTTCGGCGGGCCGCGCGCATGTGTGTAAACATAAACAGCCCGGTTCCCAACAGCGCCAGCAATAACACAATGCTTACCAGCAGCGCGATTACCTCGTAGCTTACTCTTGCGCCGGCAAACTCAAAGGCGCCCGTAGTTACGGAAAACTCCCGATGCGAACTGGGCGCGCTCTTTTCCTCGCCGCGCTCGCCTTGCGCCCATACAAAGTAAGAGCCTGGAGCAAGAAACGTATCGTGCTGATAAAACCACTCGCCTCGTTCGTCTGAATTTATGGAACGGCTGGTAAGCTCGCCCGACTGCTCATTTTGCAAGAAAATAACCACTCTTGTCCTAGGGAATTCAGTTACCCCTCCCGCGTAAAAAATTTCATCGTTTGAAATGTTGCGCGCAAACTGGCTAATAACCGGCGGCGACAATTCTTCCTGCTGTTGAGCGTGTGTGAAACCTGGTTTCACACAACCCGCGAGCAAAAGGGAAACTCCAAACACAAGTACAATAGCCAGCTTGCCGTATTTTCTTTGGTATTTTTTCAGCTCCTCTAGTTGTTTTTGCAGCGCGTCCGGAAACTGTTTTCTTTCTTGCCCCGCGTGTAACGCCTTAAATTTTTTCCTAAACACCAGCCCAAGCAACGCAAAAAGCACAGCCAAAATCCCAATTACCGTCCATAAAACAGGCCAGGGAACGGTGCCCATATTCCGAAAATGGACGCCGTCCTGCCCTACAACTTCAAACAGGGGTGTTACAATGGAAAGCCGTTCTGGAACATCGCGAAAGTTACCGGCGTTGTCGTATGTGCGCACAATAACGTCGTATGTGCCCAACTCCAAAGCCGACGCGATATAAGGACTTTCCACTTCAAAAAAGAACGGCTGGCTTTCTTCTTTACCGCTCGCGTTCTCTTGTTTTAAGGGAACAATTTTTACTTCGTATCTATTCAAGCCGGAAGCGGCATCGGTTGTCTGAAATTGAATAGTAGGCCGGCGTTCTGTTGTTTTTTGGGAAGGGAAAATTTCTATGGGAAATTCGGCAGGCGGCGCAGTATCCACACGCGCCGCAAAGTGCGTTGCTCCGCCCCAAATGCCGCTACGCAGCGCCTTTAAGTGGAAGTAATGTCTCCCATCGGCAACATCGCGAAAGCGCACGCCGTTTTCGGTACCTTCTGAAATACCGTCTGGAATGGCAATGGGTTCTTGGCTTAACACATAACTGTAACCGTCCACTCCCTCATCTTGTGACCAAGTAAACGCGAGGTCATTGTCGGCATACCACTCTGTTTGTACCGGATGCGTTTCTGAAACAACAACAGGCCCGGCGGGGGGAGGCAGCACCAGGCTGAATACTCCGCTATACGTTTGCTGCAACTTATCTGTACCCTGCCCGTCGTTTAACAGTACCCGGGAATTGTCGGCAAAACTTACAAGCGCCGATCCCGTATCGCGCACGCGGAACATAAGCGTGGAAACCAAGCCTTTTGAAACATTTACGCCCTGGGGAATTCCGCCCCGAAGCTCAATGGTTCCCGCGGCGTTATTGTACTTTGGCTGGCTAATCCACAAATCAATTATGGAGCTTCCGGTTGCGGGCGAAACAAGCTGCAGTTTGTCCGCGGGAAAATGCAGGTAGGCTTCAATCGCGTTTATTGTTTCCTTTTGCGTATCTATATATACGGAAACGTCAAACGTGCTCCCCACCTGAAACGTGCCCGTGGAAGGCTGCACGGAAAGTGTGGCCGCTTCAGCTTCGCCCCAAATGAAGAAACTGAAAAAACAAATTACGAAAAGGAAGATTTTCTTCGCCATAGCCAAAAAACAAACACTGCCCCTATTCCACCAAGTATACCAGCATTTCCAAGCAGAAGGAAGCGAAAAAAGAGGTTTCTTACGTCGAGCGTGGCAATTCGCTCGTTTCCGGCCCGGTCTACCGCTTTTACCCAGATTTTTTCCAAATCTTCCTCATGTTCGAGCAAAAAGGGATTCTCTGCGAGCTGCCAGTCGGTGGTCTTACCCTTGTAAAGAAAAGAGATTTCGTAGTGGTCTATGCCGGAGTTTTTATCTTGTGTAGCAAAAACCAGAAACGGCTTGCCATCAAACATGCTGGGGTCTTGCCCGATTTTCAGCTCAAAGAGTTCCGGAGGTTCCGTATCTTTCGTTTCCGTCATTAGGATTTGGGAATTTGAGCTTTGATTGATAATTGAAAATTGATAATTGATAATTTCCAGCGGAGCTTCCGTTCCTTTTCCATCGTTGAGTAACGCTCGCCCTTGCTCGATTGCGACAGATCCCTCTCCCTCTGCTTTTGCCTTAAATACAAGAGAAAACAGTACTCCCCTTCCACTGTACCCCCCAGGAGTTAAGCCGGAAAAAGAAGGCGGATCCTGCACCCACAAACTCACCACCGAACCTTTTTCGCGAACACCCTGTAGCTCGAGTAAAGACTCCTGGAACACCACTTTGCCTTCGAAAGCATTTATTGCCTCGCCCGAGGTATCAACCACAAGAGTAACCAAAAATTCTTCGCCCACGCCCAAGCTTGCTGCATCTGATTCCACCCGAAACTCCGCCGCGGTCGCCACTTCGAAACACAAGAAACTAATCAAGAAAAGATTTATAAAAATTATAAACTTTGTAATCATTATAACTGTTGAAATCTTACTAGCCCGTCCAATAATACGCCATGATGCTAAAGTCCACGAGGTCGGCCTTGCCGTCTCCATTCAAGTCAACATGGCTTGGAGGGTTCGGGTGTTCGAACCAGAAAATCAATATCGAAAAGTCTATGAGGTCCGTGCGGCCGTCTCCACTCAAATCTCCCAGCATCT
>DASRUP010000036.1:0-2460 GCA_035655395.1 Minisyncoccota bacterium | reverse complement strand
GATAACATAAAACTCGGCAACTGGACGGCAAAATCTTTTTTTATCTTTTCTTACCCAAGATACTTAAGCACCGCCTGGCTTTCTTCTGCCATTAACCTCGACATGCCCATGGACATTTCGCTGTTTTTGCACCCCATAGATACGGGGTATATTTTGCGCCGCCTTCGCAGAAGAGTAACCGAGGTGCAGTCTGAAATCATGGAAGAAGAATCGAAAGGCCTGGTGCGAAATCCGGAACTGGAAACCGCGTTCCAGGATATGGAGGGACTGCGCGACCGCTTGCAAACGGCCCAGGAACGCATGTTCCGGTTTGGCCTGTACATTACCGTGTATGCGCAAAGCGTAGAGGAACTGCGCGAGATCCAAACCACGCTCCGCTCCATTTTTGAATCGCGCTTGGTGTACATCAAACCCGCGCTCTACCAGCAAAAAGAAGGGTTCCAGTCGTGCCTGCCCTACGGAACCGATTTATTGCAGGTGCACAACTCCATGAACACAGAACCCTTGTCTTCGATGTTCCCGTTTGTGTCGTTTGACTTAAGCTCCAACGAAGGAATCATGTACGGCATTAACCGCCACAACAATTCTCTTATTTTGTTCGATCGCTTTAGTTTGGAAAATGCCAATTCCACTATTTTCGCAACGTCGGGATCCGGAAAAAGTTACGCCGTGAAGTTGGAGATTTTGCGGTACTTAATGTGGGGGATTGACGTAATCGTGCTCGACCCCGAAAACGAATACAAAACACTGGCGGAAGCCGCGGGCGGAAGCTTTTTTAGCATCTCTTTGAGTTCTGACCATCACATTAACCCTTTCGATCTTCCACAACCCAGAGAAGACGAACGCGCAGAGGATGTATTGCGTTCCAACGTTATTAACCTTGTGGGTTTAATGCGTATTGCGCTGGGCGGCCTAACCCCCGAAGAAGACGCCATTATGGACCGGGCGATTACCGAAACCTATGCCGCCAAAGACATTACGCCAAACTCCAACCCCCTAACGTGGAAAGAGCGCGTTCCTTTGATGTCTGACTTGGAGTCGGTGCTGGAAACCATGGAGGGAACCGACTCTTTGGTAAGGCGTATTCGCAAATACACCAAGGGCACCTACGCCAACTTTTTCAACCAGCCAAGCAACATTTCCCTGGGCACAAACATTGTTTCCTTTGGGCTGCGGGAAATGGAAGACAGCCTGCGCCCCCTGGCAATTTATATTATCATGCGCCACATCTGGAATACGGTGCGCTCGGAATTAAAAAAGCGCATTTTCGTGCTCGACGAAGCGTGGTGGATCATGCAGTCTGAAGACGGGGCTTCTTTTCTCTTTGGCATGGTAAAGCGCGCAAGAAAATACTGGCTCGGCGTAACCACCATTACCCAGGATGTGGAAGATTTTTTGCGCTCTTCCTACGGAAAACCCATTATCACCAACTCTTCTTTGCAGCTGTTAATGAAGCAGTCGCCAGCAAGTATCGACGTGGTGCAGCAGGCGTTTAACTTAACTTCGGAAGAAAAAAATCTGCTTTTGGAAACCGACATAGGAGAAGGCATATTTTTTGCCGGGCAAAAACACGTTGCCATTAAGGTGGTGGCTTCTGCCTCGGAGCACGAACTGATAACCACGGCTCCCGAAGAACTCGCGCGACGCCAGGCCAGAGAAGAAAAACCGGGCGCAGAAACCCCAAAATTTGGTCAAGAGCGCATAGAACCAAACGACCCCTACAAACAAGATAACACGGTGTAAGTATGGCAGTCGGCGACGCAACAACAATGCAGCACCTCTCCGAGCAGGACGCGCTCCACTTGCGCCAGCAAGAAGAGGCGGCGCAGCGTAGTTACGAAGCGGCTCTGGTAAGCCCGCTTGATGCAGATTTTCTTTTGGTCTTGTGTCTCGCCATGATGACCGACGCTCTCGACATTGTACTGGAGATTTTTGCATTTTTAATTTTCCCAAAGGCCCTCGGGATTGTTATTGACATACTCGCTTTGGGCATTGTGTTTTGGATTAAATGGCGAACCGACCAGGTTATCGACCGCAAAACGCACCGGGAAACCATGAAAAGCCAGTATTCCGAAAAACTGCGCGGCGCTGCAGGGCGCAGGGGATCGGCCATGGCCAGCGCAAGAACCCCTCTTCGCCGTTTTTGGCTGCGCATGTCTTTCGTGTTTTTACTCGAACTCATTCCCTTCGTGGGCATTATTCCTTTTTGGACGATTACGGTTTTAGGGGTATTGCGCCAACGCTAATAAGTAACATATACTAATGAAAAAAATTTTTGTGTTTGCCGCACTGGCATTTGCTTTTGCCCCGCCTCTCTCCGCCTCCGCCCAGGGCATCACCCTCAACCTCGACTACCCCGTATTCGGAGGCATTGATTTGAACACGCAGCAGAACATCAACGCCATCGTAGGATGGCTGTATTATGGGATTGTGGGAATTGCAGGCCTTGCTGCGTTCGTC
>DASRUP010000035.1:0-4377 GCA_035655395.1 Minisyncoccota bacterium | reverse complement strand
GGTAAGGTCGGTAAATTCGGCTTCTGTTACGCCAAACTCCGGGCTGGTGCCTTCTGCTATGTATTGCAAGCCAAAGGCGTTGGGAAGGTTGGTGGTTTGGAACGATCCCCAAATGCCTGCCCCGATCCACAAGTAGTTTACATCCTGCTCAATAGAGGCGACAATTTGCTGTTCTTCTGCAAGGTTAATGTCCAAAAGCTCAAACGATGTTCCGTCCACTACGACGAGCTGGTAGTTGTGCAGGTTGGTGCTGGTAATTTGTTCGTCTGAAATAACATCATACGAAAAACCCATACTGTCCAACGTATTTATCATGCGGTTGTAGCTTTCGTTGTTGTTGTCGGGCGTGCTCGTTAAGAACAGCACGTTTTTGAGGGGTTGGGGTGTGGGAGCTATGGGTTCTCCATAAATTTCAATTTCGCTTATAAACGTCCAGAACATGCGGGTAATGAGCAGCCGTACGTGGTTTGCCTCGATTTGTGCGAGGTTGAGCTCAAAGTATTCGCCTTGCTGGACAAGATTGCCTTGAGAGGTCCATGCCTGGTTATCAAGAGAGGTTTGCACTTCTACTGCCTGGGGATAATGAATGCCCCACCCGGTTTCTTCCAAAAAATGCGCGCGTATTTGGGAAAGCGCGGCCGGCGAATCAAGCGTAAAGGAAATAACAGGTTCGTCGAACCCATATCCTACCCAGCCTTGGTCGGTAGGAGTGAGCTGGGCCAGCTGCCCATTGGTAAGTTTGGTTCCGTCGTCGCCATATGGATCGTTGGGGGCTGGCGCCGATGTATAAGGTTTTCCGGCAGCAAGGTTGGTTACTTCGGCAAACGCCAGACCGGTTTGGCTTGCCACAAACGCGAAAAAGAACAAGGAAACGAAAAAGATTTTTATGGGTTTTTGCATAGAGTTATTGCCTAATACCGATTTAGATTTTTACGGAGTTCATTTCAAGGTGTATCCCTTCGACCTTTTCTGTGTCGCCAGAAAAGCGTTTTAAAATTTCTATAATCTGGTTTCCGGTGGTGCCGTCGCCAAAGGGATGGTTCCACTCTCTTTGGCGGCCAAGCATTTCCTGGGCCGCTGCGAACATTCTTTCAGGATCAGTTCCTGCCAGTATGTTTGACCGTACCTCCAAAGTCTCGGGGCGTTCCGTGTTTTCTCTTAGCGTAACACAGGGGATTTTTAAAATACAGGTTTCTTCCTGCATGCCGCCAGAATCCGTAAGGACCAGCTTGGCGTTGCTCATAAGACGTAAAAAGTCCCAAAAGCCCAAAGGTTCTACAACGCGAAGGCGGGGGATAGCGCGGAATGGTTTTTCGAGCCCAAATATATGGATATTCTTTTTTGTCCTTGGGTGAATGGGCCACACCAAGGGTATATCGTAGAATTCGCCAATCTGGCGGAAACCTTCAAGCAGCCCTTCCAGGCGCTCTCTATAATCTACGTTTTCTGCCCGATGTGCGGTCAGTAAAAAGTAGTTTTGTTGTCGCAGTTTCAATTTTGCAAGGATCGAGGATTTTTGCTGAGCCATTTCCACATGATTTCTTATTGATTCTACGATAGTATTTCCTGTGACAAAAATGTTTTCTGGCGCCACTCCTTCCCGTAGCAGGTTTTGTTTGGAAGTATCCGTGGGCGCGAACAGAAAGTCTGCAACATGGTCTGTGAGCATGCGGTTTATTTCTTCTGGCATAGTGCGGTCGTAGCTCCGCAGCCCAGCCTCCACGTGCCCAATGCGCGTCGAAGATTTTGCGCAAGCCAGGGCTCCTGCCAGCACGGTGTTTGTGTCGCCCTGCACCAATGTTACGTCGGGGCGTTCGTCGAACAAAATTTGTTCAATGCGCACCAGCATGCCTCCTGTTTGATATCCATGGGAGCCAGAACCAATTTCCAAGTGATATTTAGCAGGGGGAAGGCCGAGTTCCTCCAAAAAAATCTTGTCCATTCTATAAGAGTAGTGCTGTCCGGTGTGCACCAGGAAAAATGAAACTTCTTGCTCCTGGCATGCCTGAATCACCGGCGCCATTTTGATAATCTCGGGTCTTGTTCCTAATACGATGCAGCAGGTAAATTGTTTCATACGATTGCGTTAAACTTCTTTCGTTCGGGCTGTTTTGTACCACTCTACTTGTTGGCGGCGGATAAAGTGATTATATAAAGCTTCTACGCGCGGGATGGCTTGAATAAAGATAAGAACCGGCATGAAAAGAAAAAGTTTGGCCGACATAAGGAATTGCTGTTTTCTTTTTGCGGCGGGCTCAAGAGAAGGGGCTATTTGGCGGTACATGAATCCGTACAAATCCCACAGCAGGGGGGTGGCGGCAAGGAAGAAGAAAGATAGTACGGTGAAGAAAAGACCTGCCTGCTGCAAGGCGCCGGAAAGCAGGAGGCAAAGCGCAAGCAGAAGCAGCCCGACGTCGAAAAACGAACGGTACTGCGTGCTGAAAATCCTGTAAAATAAGTCGATTTTTTGCCAAAAGGGGATGTTTGATTTTTGAATGTAGCCCAGCAAGCGCAAATGGCCTCTTGCCCAGCGTTCGCGCTGCTTTCGGTACACTTTAAACGAAGGAGGAGTTTGTTCTTTTTCCACCACGTTCAACCAATGGCCGCAAATCCTCTTTTCTATATACAAGCGGAGCGCGAGTTCCGCGTCTTCCACCAGAGCGTGCTGGTTCCAGCCGCCAACTGCAGAGATGAGTTCTTTGTCGATAAAGTAATTAGTTCCTGCCAAAAACTGAAGTCTATTCCCCGGGCGCAGCCGATCGGGAAGTTCGGTTAAATGGTGAATAGCAAGTTCAAGACCCGCAGCGATACCCACCAGCGATACCTGTGCAAAGTTGGTAATTTGATACACCGGCCCCTGAAGAAGTTTTGCTTTCTTGTAAAGCCGCAGATGCGCCGCTTCGCGAAGCACGTTTGAGTGGAACCTGCCGTCGGCATCCAGTACGCCAATCATATCGAAAGTGCCCCATTCGGGGCTTGCCACAAGGTGCTGCAAGGCGTAGTTGAGCGCCCTCCCCTTGGTGGATTTTCCGCTGTACCATTTGGGTATTTCAACGCATCGTAAAAAGTTCTGGCCGTGTTTCAGATTAAGTTCCTGTGTCGTCGCCCAGGCTACATCTTTGGTACGGGCCTCCACCTGTTCCGCGAGTTCTCGTTCGTCGGTAACGATAAACGCTGTGTACCTGCTCTTTGGGTAAGCAATTTCTTCAAGATTTTTTATAGTGTTTGCTATAACATCGCCTTCTGATCTGGCGGGAACAAAAATAGCAAATTTGGGCAAAGGCATTTTGCGTTGAAACGCCAGAGTCCGTAGTTGCTCCATTGAGACAAGCGGGGTGTTGAGTTCTTTTATGTACTTGCGTATTCGGTACACATTTAAAAAATACAAAAATACACCGATACCAAACGCTATGTACAGAAACGAGAGGGTATAATCAAACATTGGGGTATGATAGGACGTGCCTATTGACATTCATTGCTCAAATAGATTAACACTATGATAGGAAGCAGGGTCGTACATGGGCGCTGAATCACGTCAGGTGTCCACCATCAAAGTGGATACCTGACCGTTTTCCCTGACTTCAGCGCCTATGTCCGTCCCTGCGCCTTTATTTTTCGGCATTGCCATTACGTTATTGTAGCGCACTTTAGCAAATTGCAAATTGTGGAAAACTCCGCTCTTCCTCCTGGGCTTGACACTATGTCATGGTCCGAGTATCCTTTAATAATGTCTTTCGCCTAGGACATGATGTTCGGACGCCCTTCTCTTCGGGGAAAACGAGAAAAGGGTGCACACTACATGCGTTTTACTGTTTTCCCATCACCATCAGATACCATCAAGAAATCCAGGCCCGGCGCTTTTTCACGCGAAAAAAGCACGGGGCTTGGATTTTTTTTCTGCCTGTATGGCAGAAAAGTCCAAAGCTCAAAGGTCGAAACGTAAACATTCAAGCATAATAAAGTCTAACATTCAAAAACATATGTCATTGAAAAGAATCTTAAGTTTCGTACTTCTTCCAGTGTTCGCACTGGGACTTTACACATTTCCCTCTGCAGCTTCTGCAAATGGCGGAGATGTAACAATTACAAACAACAACTCTGCTTACGTGTTCAACCACGTAAAAGTAGAAGCTGAAACCGGCGACAACCAAGCAAATGGCGGTGATGGTGGCGACGCTGGCGACGGCGGCGACGGCGCAGAAGGTGGCGAAGGCGGTGAAGCTGGGGATGGCGGTATGGGCGGCGACGCTGGCATGGGTGGTGACGGTGGCGATGGCGGCGATGGTGGTTACGGCGACGGCGATGGCGATGGCGGCGATGGTGAAGACGGCGGCGACGCTGGCATGGGTGGTGACGGTGGCGATGGAGGTGCAGGTG
>DASRUP010000034.1:0-18498 GCA_035655395.1 Minisyncoccota bacterium | reverse complement strand
TTGGTGCTCCAAAAAGCCTCTATGGCCTGAGCCAAAGCGTCCATACCGGAATCCGCCGTAACATTTGGCGGCAAAGAATACGTAAGCTCGGCGTCTATAACAGCGTACCTCGGAAGCAAAAATTCGTGCGAAAAAGAATATTTGATGTTATCTATATACACCACGGCAAAACGCGTGGCTTCGGCCCCGGTGCCGGCTGTCGTGGGAATGGCCACAAGAGGCTTTCCCTGTTTTGCAATTTCTTTTTCTTTTTTTATATAGGAAACAGGAGTTCCTTCTTGCGCTGCAAGAAGATTTGCAGCTTTTGCAGTATCCAACACGCTTCCGCCGCCCACGGCGACAACCAAGTCTGGCCCGAAACTTTTGCACGCCCCTATCCCCTTCTCGATTTGTTCCAGCGTGGGGTTTGGCGCAATGTCAGAAAAAACCTCGACCTCGAAGCTTTTGAGCACTGGCGAAAGTTTCTCTTTTGCCCCGCTTTTTTCGTAGGCGCTGTCTGCAAATAAAAGCACCTTGCGTGGCTTTTCTTTTTCGAGGATTTCCTTGAGTATTGTTGCGCTATCCATTGGTTTCTTCCAAAAAACGCATAAACGCCTCTTTGTTTTCGCCAGGAGTTTTTGTTGGCCTGCCCAAATCTTTTCTCGTACCTTGCACCACTTTTACTACAAGGGCTGCCGGCCCTGCCGTTGCCTGCAAATCAAACATTCCGAGGCTCTCCCGATCTTCCACAAGCGAAGCAGACTTATACCCTACTGCTTCAAAAAACTTTTGCCAGTCCAAATGCCGCGAAAGCGTGGGCTGCCCGCCTGTACTCTCGTGGGCGCCGTTGTCAATAACAATATGAAACAAGTTTGCAGGAGCGTAAGAGCCAATGGTGGCCGCAGCTCCCATGTGCATGCATAGGGCTCCGTCGCCGTCCACCACGTATACGGGCTTTTTTGTCTTTCTTGCAATGGCAAGCGCAATCGAAGAAGCGTGGCCCATAGACCCCACCGTTAGGAAATCCAAATGATGGCCCTGGTTTTTCTGTTCTCTAATTTCAAAAATCTCGCGCGATGTGTAGCCCGTAGTCGAAACAATCGGATTCTCTCCGATTTTGTCGAGCAAAAGCCCCAACGCCTCTTCTCTACGCATTTCTTCTTTACCCTGAGCGAAGTCGAAGGGTGGTACGCCTTTTTCTTCCTCTACCACGCCTTTAGGGAACACCAAAGCTACGGGGTGGCGGCCAGAAATCGCCTGCTCCTTTAACGAGACCAGTTGCGTGTACACTTCTCCAGCCTCAACTTGCGCAATTTCAAAAGGAATTTCCAAAGCGCGCAGCAAGTCCAACATTACCCTGCCCATTTTGGAGTGCTGGGGTTCATCTGGTTCGCCGGGCTTTCCCCGCCAGGCGATAAACAAAACCATGGGGATGCTATATACTTCTTTGTCGGCCAGCGAAGTTAAGGGATTTACCGCATTTCCCAGCCCTGAATTTTGCATATACACAATGGGCACCTTGCGCGTAGCCAAGTGGTATCCGGTGGCAATGGCCACTGCTTGCCCCTCGTTGGCAGCACGCACATGGTCCAACTCTTCTGGATGCTGCTCTACGTACACCAAAAAATTGCGCAAGCCGCTATCTGGCACGCCGGTTACAAAGTTCAAGTCGAGTTGTTTTAAAATATCGATGAGTTCTTTGCTTTTCATCGGCTAAAAGGATCTGGCGGAATAAGACGGATTACCTCGCTTATGGACATGCAGTATTGTTCGGCTTCCTGCGCACGCCCGTTCTGCAAAATGGTTTCGGCTGTCTTTACCATGGCAGGATAAGCCGAGCGCAGCATATGGTTTGCGTAAATCACAATGCGCACCCCCGCTTTTTCCAGCTCTTTTTCTGTTACCTGGCTGTAAGCAGTAGGGATAACCACCAAAGGTACCCTATTGGTAAACTTTTTGTACTCTTTGCAAAAAGCAAGAATTTCTGCCGGAGTTTTTTCTTTGCTGTGCATAACAATGCCGTCGGCCCCGGCTTCAATAAAGGCGTGTGCTCTGGCCAACGCGTCTTTCTGGCCCTTTTTCAATATTAAACTTTCGATTCTGGCGATAATCATAAAGTCGTCGGTTACCTGCGAGCGCTTTCCTGCTGTAATTTTTGCCGCAAAATCTTCTATGGTGTCTTGCTCTTGGGCAACATCGGTGCCAAACAGCGAATTTCGCTTGGCGCCAATTTTATCTTCCACCACCAGCCCTGAAATGCCCAGGCCTTCGGCTTTTCTCACGGTATGCACAAAATGCTCGGACAAACCTCCGTTGTCAGCGTCCACCAATATGGGTTTAGTCGTAACGTCCAAAATCTGCTCCAAGCTTTGCAGGCGCGAGGTAATATCTACCACGGAGTTGTCGGGTTTGCCTTTGGCGGTAGAGTCGGTAAGTCCGCTTCCCCACATGCCGTCGAATTCCACTTTTCGTTTGTCGCGGAGTGCTGTGGTGTTTTCTACAATAAGCCCGCTTAACCCGTTGTGCACCTCCATAAACCGCAACAAGGGCTTTACCGCCAGTTGCCGGCGCATCCTTTGCAGTCTTTGCGTAGGAGTAATGCCAGCTTCAATTGCATACTTAATTAAATCGGTGGAAGAAATGCCCGAGGTATACGTAGGCTCCACCAATTTGCCTCCCCATTCCTTGAGCGCTCGAATAGCCCGCGCTCTTGTTTCTCTTTGAACGCCGGTCCTCCAGTCGTCCCCATGCACCAGGAAATCCGGTTTTACCTTTTTCAGGTTTGGCACATAGTCCAGCGTTTCCTGGGCAATAACCTCTTTTACCCCCTTGATTCTTTCGATCACAAACTTTCGCTCTTCGAATTTTAAAAAGGGTACTCTCTTGTAGCTGGCAATTGCCTCGCCTGTTAAGAGGCCTACCACGACCTCGCCCAGCTTGCTTGCCTCGTCGATAATATTGACATGGCCGTGGTGAATTAAGTCGGCTGCCATGCCTACATATACCACGGGTTCTTTTTTGGCTTTTGCTTGCTTTTTCATATTAAAAACATGCCCTATGTAATACTCTGTTATAGCGCATTTGACAAAATGTGCAAGGAGCGTGCTAGCTTATCTTCACGCCCACGGTGGCTCCTCCAATGTTGTCCACGAGCAACATAGGAGTTTTGGTTTCTGTAAAATACTCATCGGTCGCCTTTTTCTGGCCTGCCCAATAGCGATAATCGTCTAATATGAGCACCCCTTTTCGCGCCAGCAAAGGGAACAAATGCGCCAGCTCATGCCTGGAAGATTCGTACCAGTCCGTGTCCAGACGAAGCAAGCTTATCTGCTCTGGCATGGTTTGAGGTATGGTTTTCTCCACCTTGCCTTTCACAAAAACCATGCGGTCTTTGGGATAGCCCGTAGAAAACATGGCTTCCTGCACTTCTTCCAAAGGAGCAAAACACCACTCGTTGTAGGCATCTTTTTGCTCGCGTTTCCAACGCAGTACCGCAGGAATCTGGTTTAGAAAGGTATAATCGTTTGGGGTGGGTTCTACCATCCCTTCGAAAGTATCGTAGAGGTAAATCTTTCGGCTGGTGTCTTGCATTTCAAGCAGCATGTAGGCAATGAGCATAGTATTGCCTCCTCTCCACACCCCGCACTCTACAAAGTCGCCCGGAATCCCGGCCTGCAGAATATACTTTACGGCGTTATACAGAGCATAGACTTTCCCTTTGGAAGTCATAGTGTGCTTCTTGCATTTTTCGTACAGGCGCTCAAAATCAGGATCCCGAAAAGGATCCGCACTTTTTTCTATTTTAACAATTTTGTACCCTACAAAATTGGCTGCCCTTTGGCAAAACTTTTCCAATAACCGCAACATGGGTATATGTATAGTAACAGAAATCTTTTACAATATCATCTCTCTCACGTGAACGCCTTGTTTTTTCACTTTTTCAAGAACTTCTAGCAGCCAAAAGGCGTCCAGGGGATGGTGCAACACATGCGGGTTGAAGATTTCGGCAAGAAAGGGAAATTCAGACAGCCCTCCAATAGCTTCCCGCAGCTCTTTGCCAAAGCGCGTACTCTCCAATACCTGCTCCTGCCATTCTGCCCAGGTTATGTATGGTTTCGCCGAGGAAAGGGGAACAGGCGTTTCGTACAGATTTTTGTAGGCTTTCTTTCCCAGCAACTCTCGCAGGTACCTATAAATATATCGTTTCGGAGAGAACACGTCTTGCAGCTGCAGGGGCAAGCCCCGCCAAAAGGCCATCATGTTGGCCGCAGAATACGCGAGCATGGCCTCGCTGCCAGTTCCGTCTGCTGCTCCGTAGTGCACCCGGGGATCTCCGCCCGTAAGAAACGTCTGTATTTTGCGGTCAAAAAACAAATGCTTCGCTTCCCCATACGAAAGAGGGCCAATGCCCATATGCTCCTGGCGCGGGCTGCCGGCTTTGGGAAACCGGAACGATCCTTCTTCGTTTTCAAACACGGAGAGGAGTTCGGCAAATGTTTTGGGCTGGCGAACGCGCATTCCCTTTTGGGTGCGCAAGGCCACCATCCCTGCTTCTCCCCCCCATTTCATGACTTGGTTCCACGGCTTTCGAGTAGTAATGTCGGGAAGCGACTCCCAGTATTCTTTAGAAAGATACCAGCGTTTTAACATGCCTCCTTTGCTTCTCCCGGTAGGACCAAAGTTGTACACGCTGTCTGCGTTCTGGCCCGTCCATACCTTGGTCCGCCCGCGTCTGGCGAGTTCTTCGTATATCCGGAAAAACGCTATGCCAAAGTGGGCCGCCAAAGGCATATGCTCCACCAGCAAATACAAAGGTTGTACCGTCTCTTTGGCCAAATCGAGATGGAGGGTCCCATGCTCTAAGCCTAGGTGCGAGCTCACCTTCTCTGCTTTGAAGCCGTCCTGTTCATTTACTTTCAGGGTCTGTGCATACACACTCGTAAAGCTAAGCGGATGCTTGCCCAATACTTTTGTGCCAATGGCCGCCAATAAACCGGAGTCACACCCTCCGCTCAAAAGCAGAGCATGGGCGTCTTCTAGCCCCCGCACCTCCAACACAGAATTCAGCGCCTTTTTAAAAACCTCGTAGCTTCGATCTTCTGAACCATGTGATTCCCAAACGCTTTCCTCTTGCACCCCTTCCTTTCCAAAGACGAGTTTGCAGCCGACGCGCACGCGGGAAATTTCTTCAAAAAAAGTAAGTCCGGGAGAAAAGTACCCATGCCGCAGAAAGAACATGAGGTTTTGCTTGCGCCAGCTTACTTGAGAAAAACTCGAAGCAATATCAAAAAAATTGTCGGAAAGCTCCCACACGCCGCTTTCCTTTTTGGCATAAAACAAGTCTCTGCTCGCCGAGACGTCTGGAGCGGCCCACCTGACTCTCCCCTGCTTCACGAACAGAATTACTCCCGAAGCGTCGAGACTTGCAGGTGAAACTTCCTGTTCCAGGTCGCCTTGGCCGAGAGGCTGAAGAACAAAGTGTTCAGCAACACGCCCATACGCCCTGCCCAGCACATTGACTCCTTCCTGCAAGGACACACTCGATCGTACAATAGTACCCGCGGCGTTAACGAGAATACGCATACGTAAAAAACAAAGGATCTTCTTTGGCAACTCGAAAGCCGCATTTTTCAAACAGCCGATTGGAAGCTTTGTTGTCCTTTTTTACTTTTGCAACGACTTTTTTTGAATCCGGGAACTGTTCTAAACTCTCTAAAAGCAGCAAAGATCCCAAACCCTTCCCCTGGAAGCCGGAGGCTATGGCTATAGAAACTTCAAAGACTTCGTCTTCTTTTTCGTCGAACCTGCAGTACCCTGCCACGCGGTTTTCAAGCTCCGCCACATAGCAGGCATTTTTTGCCCCCTCTTTGAAGTATTGTTTTTGAAACCACTGGATATGCTTTTCCAAAGGAATTTCTTCCTGGTTTTCTGCAGACTGCATTCTGGCTTCTTTGCTGTTGCGGATTTCCAATATTGCCTCTGCATCTTGAGGCGTTGCTCTTCTTACTCGGCTGCGTTGTACAACCTCTGGGGTGATGGGGTTGGCAAACGCAATATCAGCTTGCGCCTTCCTGCCGAGAATCCAGTCAAAATCCTTGGGCATAAAGCTATCAGGTGCATTGGGCCGGGCCACGCGAATGTTTTCTTTGGTGAATACCTCTCCTTTTGCAATGTCGGCTTTTGCCCAAATGCCCGGGCGAAACTGCTTGTTATCTTCTTCTTGCTGGTTTGCGGGGCCGTAGTGCACGTTGCCCATGGCGGCTTCTGCATTCTCAACGCCAATTTCTTTGAGCACTTCTTCTCTTTCGCCTGCCTCTGCTCTGCGAATCAACTGCACCATACGCTTGAATTCTTCAGGATCAATGGAAAACCTTGCATCCGGGCTTCCGGTCCCATGGTCTAAAATAAAGTGCTTCTCAATAATAGAAGCTCCGCCCAAAACCGCAGCCGCCACCGGAATTTCGACGCCGCCATTGTTGTCTGAAAAGCCGCTTGGCACGCCAAACCGTTCTGTAATATCAGCTATAGTACGCAGGTTCATATCTTCTATCCGCGGGCTCTCCGCGTACGAGGTTACACAATGCAATACCGCAATTTCTGTGGCGCCGTTTTCCCGCAGTGTCTGCAAAGCAAGGGTAACTTCTTCCAAATCCGCAAAGCCAATAGAAAGAATTATCGGTTTGCCAGTGGCGGCAATCTTTTTAAGTAAAGGAATATGCACTGCTTCGTACGAAGCCACTTTGTAACAAGGGGGCTCTACTTCCTGTTCCAAAAAATCTACTGCCGTTTCGTCGAAAGGGCTGGAGAACAGCAAAATCCCCAGCTCATCTGCAAGAGCTTTGAGTTTTGGCTGCCATTCCCATGGGGTATAGGCTTGCTGGTAAAGCTCGTACAGGCTCTTTTTCTGCCAGGAATCCGGCCGGTCTGCTCCTTCCACGATAAACCATTTGTTTCGCGAATCCAGCGTAATGGTATCTGGGGTATAGGTTTGCAGCTTTACGGCGTCTGCTCCGGCTTCTTTTGCAAGCTTTACCAACTCCACGGCTTCTTCGTAGTTCTGGTGGTGGTTCCCTGAAAGTTCCGCCACAATAAAGCACGGCTGCCCCCTACCAATAGTTCTCTGTTGGATAGTAACAATATTCATACGGCTAATCTCCCAAGGTCTTTTGCTTCACCGCAGCATTTATGTCTTTCAAGTCGGGATATTGATGGAATAGTGCTATGACCTCTTGCAATCCAAATATCTTTCCTGGTTCATACAAATGCCCATAGATTGCTCGAACAAGCTCCAAATCTTCTTTGGTATCCACCGTTAAGCGCAAATCCGGCCGCTTTAACGCTTTTGGAGCCTCTACAGAACGAAGTAAAAACACCTCCGGATGTTCATATATATACGGCGTTACGTGCTCTCTGGCATAAGGCTGCTTCGCTTCCCTATGTGCTTGTTCAAGAACGACAACACGGAAAACCTCAACGTCCAACCCTCTGGGGAAATCGCGCTTTAGCGTATTCGATGTATAGTCTGCTGAAGATTCGAGATGTTCTTTTACAACCAAGTCAATGATCGCCGGGTCGGCAAGCGGGCAGTCGGCAGTAATTCTCACAACGTGGTCGCAGGGGAACAAAGTCAACGCAGAGACATATCGTGCCAACACGTCGTCTTCGCTTCCTCTTGCGTATTCCCACAGATGCTTTTCTGCGAGCATCTGTATCATATCGTTCTCTTTTGTGTCGGGAAAAGCAAGGACAGCTTTATCCACGGTTTCTGCCGCGAGCACTCTGTTCATTACATGCCACACCATGGGTTTTCCCTCAATCTCTTCCAGTACCTTGCCCGGAAGTCGAGTCGATGTTGTACGCGCCTGCACAATTGCGTAGATTTTCATTTTTGGTACTGTTCAACCAGCTTTTGAACCCCCCGAATGACATACTTCACTTCCTTGTCGGTCATCTTGGGGAAAAGCGGCAGGGTAAGCGCTCTTTCGTAGTAACGCTCGGCCCGTGGAAAATCTCCTTTCTTATAACCGAAGGTCTTTTGATAAAAGGGGTGGAGGTGTAAAGGCATATAATGAACCTGTACCCCTATCCCCTTCTCCTGCAACTTTTCGAATAACGTTTTTCGATCGGCGCCTAAAAGCTCCAGCCGAAACTGCACCACATAGATATGATACGCTGCCTGCACATACGGCTTCTCTTGGGGCAAGATAAGAGCAGGAATGCCCGCAAACGCATTGGTATACTGCCGGACAATCTCACGCCTGCGGGCAAGAAAAGCAGAAAGTTTTTTGAACTGGCTTTCCCCTAACGCGCACTGAATATCCGTAATGCGATAGTTATACCCAAGGTTTTCAATTTCGTAGTACCACCCTCCTTTCTCCGGCTTTTTTTCAATACCATGGTGTCGGAACATCTTAAGTTTTTCTGCAAAATTCTTGTTGTTGGTTAGCACCATTCCCCCCTCTCCGGTAGTAAGAGTTTTCACCGGATGGAAGCTAAAAATAGTCATGTCGGCCAAAGATCCGATTTTCCTGCCGCGGTACACGGAGCCTAACGCATGGGCTGCGTCTTCAATAACCAGAAGCTTGTGTTTTTTTGCGATCTTGCGTATCTCGTCGTACTCGGCTGGATGCCCTGCAAAATCTACCGGAGCTACAGCTTTCGTTCGGCTGGTAATCTTTTTCTCCACTTCTCGAGGGTCGATGTTAAGGGTATGCTCTTCAATATCCGCAAAAACCGGCTTTCCCCCGCAATACACTACAGCATTTGCCGTAGCGGCAAAAGTCAGAGGCGTAGTAATCACTTCATCCCCCGGCCCGATCCCTGCTACCGCATAGGCGGCGTGAAGAGCCACCGTTCCGTTCGCAACCGCTACCCCATACGCGGCTCCGCAGTATGCAGCAACCTTTTTTTCAAAACGTTCAATAGCAGGACCCTGGGTTAACCAATGCCCCCGCATTACCTTTGCCACTGCGGTAATGTCGGCCTCGTCTATCCATTGGGAACCGTAAGGGATATGTTTTCGCTTCATAGTGCACCAATTTGTTTTATAAGAGTAACCATGCGCCCCAAGGACCCCGACCGGAAAAACTCCTCTCCGTGGTTTGTCTGCGAATTTTCCTGTTTAGCCAAAAAACTCTGCATTTCTTGGACAGATGTTACCTTGCGAGCATATCCAACATCTAAAAGGTACATCATTTCCATTTCGGGTGTTTCTAAAAGATATGTTTCCAAACCAAACCCCAGCCCCTCATATAAAGCGGTTGAGTTAGTACCCACCTGAAGGCGCGACTCTCCAAAGAGCTGGTACAGAGGTTTTTCGTTGTCTTTTACCACCTCGACGTCAGAATTCGCGAGCCCGGGATATCGTTTTTCCCAAACGAACGCTTCTTCGGGGTGCAGCTTGTATACCACGTGCCATGTGTCTCCAACCTCTCTGGCAAGGTCGGCTGCAAATTCCGCGAGTGTTCCTCTCGAGGTCGGCTGCGACAAAAAGATAATCTGGTTCTTTCTGGCTCCATGCATGTATTTTTTTCGCTCCTGCTCGTAGTACGGAAACCCAACGCTCAACACGCGCTCTGGAGGCAAAGGAAGGGCAACATGGCTTTTCCAAAAGTCTCCAAAAGCAAAAAAATAATCTGGCACCCGCCTCTTTTGTCGCTTGGACCCTTCATAGGAATACTCCAGGCTATAGCGATGAATAGCTCCCTGTTGCAACTCAATAAGCGGAATGCCCAAACCTTTGCACGCTGCCGCCAAAGGCGCTTTTGCAGAAAGGTCGGCTACTATCACTGCCTTTGGGGCTATCTGGCGCAGCAAGCCCCTGTATAACCAAGAGAGTATTTTCTCTTTTTCTAACTCCCGTATGAGTTGAGTTTCAAGATTCAACTCTGTACCGAATTCTTCGTTCAACCTCTCTTGCACCTTGGCAAGAAATGCCCTTTCGTCTTCAGAGAGGCGCGCACGCCCAAAGCCCAGGCGCCGAACCACAAGATAACAAAGCTCGAGAAAATCAAAGTAGTACAAATGACGGGTTTTCACTAGCCTCGGCACCGGCCTTCCAAACGGAGGACGTTCCACCATACAGCACCGAACACCTTCTTTTTCGAGTGCTTCGATCAGCGGATCGCAGTAAATGTCGTGCCATAAACCATCTTCCTGAAGCCTCCTTCTGTTCATGCCAAAAAAGAGCACGTCGGCTTTCGGAGCAAAAAAGGGATTATGCAAAAGACTGTTTTGTACTACGTGAAGCAAAACCCCTACAAAGTAACCCATGGAACGCTTGCCAGGAGGTTCTTTTCTGCTAAAAATGCCCACTTGTCCCAGTATTTTTCTTCGTACGGAAGAACGCACGAACTCCCAAAAGAATTCGCCTGCAACTTTCCGGTTAAACAGGTCCATTTTTTCTTCAATAGCGAACAGGCGCTCCGTCACCTCCCGGAATCCCATTTTGGACTTTAAAATATAATCCACGATGTCGCGCACCGCCCCTTCTCCCCCGTTTTTCTCCGCCACGTAGTCCACCTGCCTACGAACCTCGTTAGCCGCGTCATGGGGAGAAGCGCTAAATCCCACGGCGCGCAATAAGGGCAAGTCCTGCACATCGTCGCCAATGAAACAAACGTTATGCAGCGCCATACCCTCTTGCTTTAAAACTTCCTCTAAATCTTGCTCCTTGTTTTTGGATCCAAGAATGATGTAGTCGATTTGAAGTTCCTGGGCGCGTTTCCTGATGGCTCCGCTGTCTCTGCCACTTAGAAACACGGTTTTGATGCCAGCTTCTCTGGCCAACAACAAACCCATGCCGTCCCGCACATGAAAAGACTTAAGCTCGCGCGCGCCTTCTACATCCAAGTATAACTTGCCGTCGGTGAGCACGCCGTCCACATCCGTTACCAAAAGTTTTACCGTATTAGGATTCCCCATGGCTCAAGAGCGCTCTTACCTTTTCTAAATCTTCCGGGGTGTTTACCCCAATAAAGTCGCATGGAGTTTCCACGAGTTTGATTTTATAGCCGTGTTCTAAAATCCGTAGCTGCTCCACGGATTCCGCTTTTTCCAAAGACGTGGGTGGCAAAGCAGCTATCTTTTGCAGGGCAGCGGGCCTGAACCCATATACATCCATAATTTTGTACCAGGAACAGAATTCTTCATTCCTCGGGTAAGGAATGGGAGACCGCGAACAGTACAGTGCAAAACCTTGCCGATCCTGCACTATCTTCACGACGCTCGGATTTTCGGCGTCTTCTCTTGATGCTTTGGCGACGAGGTTGCTTATTTCTATCTCCGGATTTTCCTGCATCGCCTTTGCTACCTCGTCAATGGCTTGGGGAGGAACAAGGGGCTGATCCCCTTGAACATTCACGATAACTTCCGCTTCGGGAAAATGGCGCGCGGCTTCTGCGACCCGGTCGGTGCCTGTTTGACATTCGACAGACGTCATCATTGCTTCGCCCCCGAACGAAGTTACTTCTTTGAATACGCGCTCGTCGTCTACAGCTACCACAACCTTGTCCAACAACCGAGCCTGAAGAGCCTGCTCCCATGATCGTTGAACCAACGATTTTCCGGCAATATCGAGCAAGGGCTTATGCAAAAGCCTTGTAGAAGCCAATCTCGCTGGAATAATGCCTATTGTTTTTGCGCGTCTATCTTGCATAACATTATGAAGGCTCTGGCTGCTGCGCCATTGCCCGAAACCGGGGGTACGTTTTAAGCAAATCATTGTAACTACCCGATGCTGCGATGCGGCCTTTCTCTATAAAATAAATCACATCGCAATTCTGTACCGTAGCAAACCGATGCGCCACAATAACGAGCGTTTTGAACCTAGCTACATTTCCTATGGCTTCCAGCACCGCCTTCTCGGTTACCCCATCGAGCGAACTGGTGGCTTCGTCGAGCACCAGCACCGCGGGGTTGTGCAAGAGCGCCCGGGCAATGCCGATTCTCTGTCGCTGTCCGCCCGATAAGCGAACGCCTCGTTCTCCAATCTTCGTATGGTACCCTTTAGGGAGTTCTCGTTGAATAAAGTCGTGCAGATTCGCCATTTTGCATACGGTGACTATTTTGTCCATGTCTATCTTTTCGTCCGGCAGTCCAAAAGCGATATTCCTTGCGATGGTATCGTCGGCCAGAAAAATTTGCTGGGGCACGTACCCGATATTTCTCTGCCAGTTGCGAACATTCCCCTCCGTAACAGAGACGCCGTCTACCTTGAAACTTCCCTTGCTTGGAGGAAGTAGCCCGATAAGAATGTCCACGAGTGTTGTTTTGCCCCCACCCGTCGACCCCACCAGGCCAACCGAGGTGCCCTTTGATATTTGCATATTGATATTTCGTATCGCCGGCTCTTTGGCGTAGGGGTACACGAAATATACGCCTTCCAGCTGAATGCTTTCTGTAAAGGCAAGCGCTTCTGGCAGCTCTTTTGCCCTCGCAACCCTCTGTCGCGGCGTACTTGCCCGCATGTCCTCTGCGAACCTGTCCAATACCGCTCTATGAAACTGAATATCAGAGGCTGCCTGAAATATACTCTGCACAGCCGGCATTACACGGTAACCGGCGAAGGCGAAAAAACTGATAAGCGGAATAATTTCGGAGCTCCCCTGCCCTAAACTCAAAAACACCAGGATGAGCGAGATGGCGCCTCCAAAGGCCACGATTTCCATAACATATCGCGGCAACTGAATAGCAACTCCGGTCCACGCCTGAAGTTTCGAGAACGTGTCAGAGTGCTTCGAAAACCGTTCCAGAAAGTATTCCTCCCGCCCCAAAGCCTTAATATCCTTAATGCCGGCAAAGGCTTCCCCGGCTGCCACAAAACGCCCCGTATTCTCTCGCAAACGCCGCTCTCCCCTTTGCCTCAAAGAACCCCGAAGAAAGAAAAACACCACAAAGTACGAAACTCCAAAAACCAACGCCGCTCCCAGGGCGATCAAAGGATCCACAAACAGCAGCAACCCAATAATAAGGGCCACAAGGATTCCCTTTGTTATGATCTGCAAAAGGGGCATTAAGAGGCGGGTCGTAAACTGCTGCACCTCAAAAACAATGTTTTTGCTCAAGTCCGCGCTGTGTGCATTGAGAAAATAGACGTAGGGCAGAGAAAGATACTGTTCGAGCAAAGCCACGGAAATGGCGTGGCTTTTCTGCCACACAAAGCGAATTTTCACCCACTCGGCAAATGCAGAAACGAGGTTGCCCGCCACGAGAATGCCGAGCATGGCAAAACCTACAACCATGGTGAAAACAAAGATGCTCTCAAAACCGAACGAGGCAAAAAAAAGAGCAAGTATTCCCTCTTTAAGAGCCGTGTCGGGATTCATTACCAGTTCGATAAAAGGCAGAATGGACACCACTCCCAGCGCCTGAAAAAGTCCGGCGGCAAGAGCCGCGGCGGCCACTCCGGCAAAACGCGCCTTTTCTCTTTGATCAAGAAGCGCGTTTACCTTTACCAGCACATCGAGCTTTCCTTTGAGATCCACTCTCATAAGACATACAATACGCAAAAAGCCGCCTCCCGTCAACCAAGAGCTTTTATTTCCTCAATCCTTTTTCGAAACGCTTTATAGATTTCCCGATAGTCGTTGGAGTCGTCTTCCTTGACCGCGGCAACCATGGTGCCCTCAACCGTATTTCGCATATAGGAAGCAATAAAGCGCATATTTATTCCCTCCAAATTCGACAGGTCGGGCGGAGTGTGCTCGTCTCTTTCAATAGCGCGCTTGAGATCCTCAAAACTTGCAACTCTCCTGCACAAAGGGTGGTATTCATAAAACGCGTCTCCCAAAACATACGCGGGCTTTCCGGCAAGCGCGGCTTCCATGCCAATCGTGCTCGTAAGCGCTATGACTCCGCGTGAATCGGCCACAAGCTGACTTGCGCTTTCTTCAGGCGAAATAATCACCGCCTGGGGAATTTTCTGGATTTCTTCATAAAACTCATTCGGCTTTGTTCCGATTGCCGAGGGGTGTTCTCTGACATACAACTTATAAGGGAAAGGCAAAGCGAAAGCTGCGTTGCGTATGGTGTTTAACTGGTCGTTGTAATAGGTAGCCCATACCGAAGTAGAAAGTTCCGGCTGCAAGTGCAAAGGAAACAGAAAAAAACGGCCCGTATCTCGCTTGTCTGCAAACCGGTAGTAGGAGGCCTGCCGCCTGATGCGCGCCTGGCGCCGCAGGGTTTCAAACGGGGCCCGAATGCTCCGCAACCAACGGGCTTCCGCTTCAAAATCGTACTGTCTTGCCCGCCCCCGGATTTTGGCGTACCTAAAAAGAATCTTTCCCACGTGCTTTGCGCGTTTGGCGTAGTGGGAAAGAAAACTCCATGGCGAAAACCGTATTTTTTGAAGCCCCATGTACGAAAGCGTTTTCTGGTGAGACATGAACGAGGCTATGTATTCTGTGGCGAATTTTTTCTCCTCTGGGGTAAGATCTTCCCCGCGCAAACGCGCGAAAGTTGCGGCGTATCGGGAATCGGTGTACTTTACGTCGAGCAAATCGAGGTGGTTGTAAATTTTCGAGGTAAGCAGGCTGATATACGGAATCTGCTTTTCTTTGGCCAGCAAATAGGCAATCTGGGTGTTAGCCCCGCTTGGCGGCTCGAAAAAAATCGCGTCGATGTGTTCGGTTCGGAAAAGCTGGCTAAAAAACGCGTAGTCATGCGCCATACGAGAGACGGCGTCTTCATATGAAATGCGCGCTCTTTTGAAACGATCGAATGCGGAAAAAAACTCTTTCCATGAAAGCGCGCGAGGAGGAACTTCTTTCACGTCCGGAGACTGCAGGCACCAGTCAACAAACGAAACAACCCGCACCCCCTCGGGAACCAAATGTCCTTTTTCGTATTCGGCGAACTTACTCGTGAAAACCACGAGGCAATCGTCGCCCCCGCGCACAATCTCGCTGGCGAGCTTCAAAAAAAAATCCGAGAGAAATGGCGCGGTATTCACCAGAAAGCACCATTTCATGGCTATACCACATCCTTGAGCATGGCCTGGATTTCTTCCCCCGAAAGCCATCGGGTATTGCTGTCAGACGAGTACACGAATTTCCCCGCAATGGGATTTCCTCCGTTGCCGTGTTCGGCTTTCCAAAACGGAAATTCCGGTTCAATAAGAAAATACGAATCAAACTCTTTGCTGTGGCGGCTCTCTTCTTCTGCCAAAAGCACCTCGTGGAGTCGTTCGCCCTGGCGAATGCCGATAAACTGCACCTCCGAGGAAGGAGCCAGTACTTGGATAAGATCCATAATGCGCATGCTGGGAATTTTGGGCACAAATACTTCCCCTCCCTGCATGCGGTTAATGCAGTCTGACACAAATCGCACTCCCTGTTCCAATGTAATCCAGAATCTGGTCATGCGCTCGTCGGTTACGGTAATTTTTCCGCTTTTTGCCTGTTTCATGAATAAGGGAACCACGCTCCCCCTGCTGCCCACCACGTTGCCATACCGGGCAACACTGAACTTTGTTCTTCGGTTTTCGCCCACATACACATTTGCGTGCACAAAAAGGCGTTCTCCGCACAGTTTGGTCGCGCCGTATAGATTTACGGGATTTACTGCCTTGTCAGAACTAATCAAAATTACCTTCTCCACATTATTGTCTATGGCGGCGTCCACCACATTTGCCGATCCCATCACGTTGGTTTGAATAACTTCCAGGGGGTTGTATTCTCCCAGCACAATCTGCTTTAAAGCGGCTGCGTGCACCACAATATCCACGTCGTTCATGGCGCGCGAAAGCCGGTCTTTATCCCGAACATCTCCAATTAAAAAGCGGAGTCTGGGATCGGGAAAATTTTGCGCCATCTCCCACTGGGTATATTCGCTCCTCGAAAACACCCTTACGGAACGGGGGTTGTGGTCTTGCAAAAGGGCCTTCACGAATGCCTGGCCGAACGAACCCGTTCCTCCTGTTACCAAAATTGTTTTTCCTTCAAAGCTCATACTGCAATATCAATATAGCAAACAATACCACAATTTCCTTTCTCTTGCAATATCGACAAGCCCCATCATCTTGGGTATCATAAAGCTGTATGCAGAGCAGTGAACGCGCGTTGCAAAACAGGTTGCAGCTTCCTTGGCCGTTTCTGGCTGGGATCATAGCTATTCTTATACTGCCGCTTTTTTCCCAATTCCCCTACTTTGCTCCTCCCGCCTGGGGGCAGGCATTATTCTTCCGCAGCATTGTTGCCGTGCTTCTTTTTTTCGCACTTGCTTGGCTCTTGCAGAAAGGTGCAGAAAGGGTAATTTCTCGCACAGACCCCGCCCGTGCGCCCATCTTGGCGCTTCTTGCTTATGCAGGAGTCCTTTTCCTTGCGCTTTTTACCTCCCTCGACCCGCATTTCAGCTTCTGGGGAACTCCTTACCGCGCCTGGGGCCTGCTTACGTATGCGTTTTATATCCTCTTTGCGCTTGGTCTGTATCTTTTTCTCCGCCCCCAACAATGGAATAGCATATGGAACACTCTCTTTGCCACAGGAACTGCTGCCGTGCTTATAGGGATAGGCCAACAGTTTGGCCTTTTCGCAGACAGTCTTGTGAGTTCAGAAAGCCGGCCCTATGCCACTTTTGGAAACACCATTTTCTTTGCCATATTCTTATCTGTTCTTCTTCCTTTTGCGATTGTTTGGTTTCTGAAAGCAAAAGGGTGGTGGAAAATAGCATACGGCGCTCTCTCGCTTTTATTCCTGTATGCCATTCTCATTACGGAAACCCGAGGAGTGTTTTTGGGAGTTGCGGCTGGCGCCCTTTTTTTTGTGCTGTTCTACCCTGCTCCCATGCGCCTTCTGAAAAAAGTGGCGCTTCCTCTTTTTGCCTTGGCTTTCCTCTTGCTCATTCTGGTAAACACAGTGCAGCCTCCTGCGTTCGTCGAGCAAACCCTTTTGTTTTCCCGACTCTGGGATCGCCTTTCGCTAGAACAAATATGGGAAACGGAGCCCCGCTTTGGCGCGTGGCCGTATGCGATCTCCGCCATTCAGGAAAAACCCCTGTTGGGCTATGGCCCGTACAACTCTTCCATTCCCTTTAACACCCATTTTGATTCTGCGAGTTCGCGCTTTGAAGGGAGGACAACCGGCTGGTGGGACACGTTCCATAATTACTACCTTGACATTGCAATAGGCGCCGGGCTTTTGGGGCTGTTTGCTTTTTTCGCGTTCATCGGATTACTTTGGCGAGGATTGCAACGCGCCAAGAAAAGCGCGCAACATAAAACAGCGCTTTTGGATATCCACGCTGCCCAAACCGCACTGCTGGTTTATCTTGTAGCCATGATTTTTTCTTTTAACTCGTTTGGCACCTATCTTGTTTTCTTCGTGCTCGTCGGCTATTCTTTTTTCCTTATTGCCTATGCTCCGCAAAACAGTAGGTAAATACGCCATAATTGGACTGGCAGGAGTTTTGCTCGTATGGTTTTTGTATGCCGCAAATTTCGTTCCTTTTCTCATGAACAAAAACCTTAACGCGGCCATTTTCCAGGCACAGCAAGGCGACTGCCAGGCTGCATTCCAGACTTTGGAAAACATTCCTTCCGACACCTACCTCGATTCTTACGTGGCCAACCAGTACGTGGATGTTACCACCTTATGTATCAACAGGCTTGCGGGGCAGGAACGCAACGAAGCCGCCTCGCAAGCGCTCGCAGGGCTGCAGGAACGTTCGCAGCAGCATCCACACGACACCAAAACATGGATTGCCCTGGGCGCTTACACCACCCTCCTGCTTTCCCTCGTAGAAGACCCCCGGGAAAAAACAGAACTAGCCGAGGCCGCCAAATCATATCTGGCGAAGGCAAAGGAGTTAAGCCCGAAACGCGAAGAAGTCGACGAACGCTTGGTTTACCTGCTCATTCTTACCAAAGATTACCAGGGCGCCAAAGAGGTGGCGCAAAACTGTGCAGAACGCTTTCCCCTCAATAGCGAATGCGTGGCCTGGCGCCTGGTAACGGAACTCTGGCTGGGCGAGCGCGATAGCTTGCACTTAGGTTCTCTCGAACCTCCGTACAACGAGGATATAGCCCGGCATTTTTACACTACGAACTTTCTTAACCAACTTCTGCAATTTTACCTTGAGCAGGAAAACTATGGGCAGCTTGTAGAAGTGTATCTGCGGCTCAAAACCATAGACGAAAGGCCGGAATACTATGCCTCTCTTGCTTTAGCATACGACAAACTCGGTTCATGGGAAGATATGGCCATATACAGCTTTAAAGTGTACCAATTGCGGCCCGCGGCCAAAGAAGAGGTGCGCGCGTTTCTTAAAGAAGCGCTGGCAAAAGGGAAAACCACCGACCCGGTACGCTTAAACGAACTCCGCAAATCATCTCAACTCTTTCGAGATATAGAACAAGCTTTCCCCGGCATTTTCGAATCTTTATGACACAAACTGTTTTTTCTTCTTCATTCTTTCAGAAACTCGCGCTTGCCGGCCTTGGAGCCATGGTGTTTCTTCCGTTTTTGAGCATGCCGCCCTGGTTTTCCCCTCCCGCGTGGGGGCAAACCATAATGTTCCGGGTTG
>DASRUP010000033.1:0-10228 GCA_035655395.1 Minisyncoccota bacterium | reverse complement strand
TGTTCCAGGATCCTCCCCCCCCTCCCCAGGAGGTGCACGTGGACTTTGAGGTTTTCCAACATCCTGCTTTCCTGGAACTGGGAGAAGCCAGGCCCCCTATTCCTGTTCCTGCCCCCGAAGAAGTGGGCAAGCGAGATCCCTTCCTCCTTTAATGGAGTATAGCTCTATGGATATTTTGGAACTTCTTTTAGCAAAGCATATCCTCAAAAAAGAGGATATCCAATTGGTGGAAAAAGAGCTTCAGTCTTCTGGCAAGAAAGCCGAGGAACTGTTGGTGCAGAAAAGGAGAGTAGACGAAGACCTTCTCTTCCAGGTGAAAAGCGAGGCTTTGGGTATGCCGCTCCGGCAGGTGGAAGCGTCGGAAATTCCTTTGAAAGTGCTGGAACTCATTCCCGAAGATTCGGCAAAATACTACAAAATGGTGCCTCTGGTTTCTTCCCGCGGCAGGCTTGAAGTTGGAATGGTATACCCAGAAGACGCCAAAGCCCAGGAGGCTTTGCAGTTTTTGGCACGGCAGGGAAATTTTTCCTACACCGTTTCGCTCATCACGCTTTCCACATTTGAGCAGTTAATGAAGCAGTCGCGCAACTTAAAGTCCGAGATGACAAAGGCTTTACAGGAACTCGAACAGGAAATTGGCAAGGGAGAGGAAGGGAAGGCTGCGGCTCCGGAAACAGGGCAGGTAATTGAAGATGCCCCGGTTACGAAAATGGTTGCGGTAATACTGCGTAATGCCGTGGAAGGCGGAGCTTCCGATATTCACATTGAGCCCGGGCGTGAGGCTCTGCGCGTGCGGTTCCGTTTTCTGGGAGATTTGCATGCTTCTTTAATGCTGCCCAGCAAGGTGAGCCAGGCGATTGTGGCGCGCATTAAGATTCTTTCCAACATGAAAATAGACGAGACCAGAAAGCCGCAAGACGGAAGATTTTCCGCCCAAATTTCAGGAAGAAGCATTGATTTTCGCGTGGCTTCTCTGCCTACTCCCCAGGGTGAAAAAGTGGCAATTCGGGTATTAGACCCCACCACAGGATTTAAGAGCTTTGAGGATTTGGGTGTTGAAGGCAGAAACCTCGAAAAAATTAAACGGGCGGCTGAAAAACCCTTTGGGCTTATTTTGGTAACCGGGCCTACGGGGTCTGGAAAAACAACAACGCTGTATGCCGTTCTTCGACACCTCAACAAGGAGACGGTCAATATCTTGAGCCTGGAAGACCCGGTGGAGTATTTTATCGAAGGCGTAAACCAGTCGCAGGTGCGCCCCGAAATCGGGTACGACTTTGCGCAGGGGCTGCGCCAGTTGCTTCGCCAGGACCCTGATATTATTATGGTAGGAGAGGTGCGCGATAAAGAAACCGCTTCCCTTGTAATCCACGCCTCTTTAACCGGGCATTTGGTGCTTTCGACGCTGCATACGAATTCCGCCGCAGGAGTCATTCCCCGCTTGATAGACATGGAAATAGACCCTTATTTGATTCCCCCTACGCTTACTCTTGCAATTGCCCAGCGTCTTGTGAGAAGATTGTGTAATGAGTGCAAAGAGAAGGTAGAGCCGGAACGCGGAATGCGCGAGATAATCTGGAAGGAGATTCAGCAGTTGCCCGCATTAGCGAAGAAAGAGCTGCCTCCAAAAACAGGCGATTCCCCGGGGCAAATAAAAACATGTAAGGCGGTCGGCTGCAAGAAATGCGGAGCGTCGGGGTATTCGGGAAGAATTGCATTAATGGAAGTTCTTGAAATGTCGGACGCCATGATTGAGTTGATAGGCGAGTCGGTTTCTGAAGCAAAGATTGCGCAACTGGCGCAAAAAGAGGGGATGATAACCATGCGCCAGGACGGAGTGCTGAAAGTTCTCGACGGAGTAACAACCATAGAAGAGGTGCTGCGCGCAACCACGGAAACTTCTGTCGAGCCAGAGGAGGAGAAAAAAGAGGAATAATGTAAGTAAGATTAGTATTATTTGTATGAAGAAGGTGCTTTTGGTAGAAGACGATCCATTGTTGATTGACATCTACACGACAAAACTGAAGGAGGCGGGATTCCAGGTTACCGTGGTCGAGCACGGCCAAAAAGTGTTGAGCGCCCTAGAGAAAGAGAGGCCCGATGTGGTGCTCTTGGACATCGTACTTCCTCATATGGACGGCTGGGAAGTTCTGCGGGCCATAAAGGCGAACGATTCCTTAAAAGAAATTCCCGTGGTTATCCTTTCGAACCTCGGGCAGAAAGAGGAAATCAATAAAGGGCTGCAGCTGGGGGCCGCCAGGTATTTTATTAAGGCCCATTATACGCCAAGCCAGATAGTAGAAGAGCTTGCAACTATCATATGAAATTCCAAAGCCCCATGCTGGCAAAAAACAGAGAACTCAACGAACTTTTGGATATTACCATTGAAGAGCAGGCTTCCGACCTCCATCTTTCGGTGGGCCAGCCTCCGATTTTGCGCATTGCGGGAGAGCTGGTGCCGTTGAGCAAAAAGGCGCCTCTTGGCAGAGAGATTCTGGAGGCCTATGTGTTCGCGCTCCTTACCGACGCGCAAAAAGTAAGATTGCAAGAGCAAAAAGAACTCGACTTTTCTTATACGTTAGAAGACCGCGCCCGTTTTCGAGGCAACGCCTTTTACGCTTTGGGAAGTTTAAGCCTGGCGCTTCGGTTGATCCCCCACGAGATACGCGGCGTGGAGCAGCTTAACCTTCCTTCTATCCTTCACCAATTCTCCCGGGCAAACCAGGGATTTGTGATAGTGGCGGGCCCGTCGGGACACGGCAAGTCCACCACGCTGGCGGCTCTCATAGACGAAATCAACCACACCCGAGGAGAGCATATTATTACCATTGAAGACCCTATCGAGTATTTGTTCTCCGACGACAAGTCTATTGTGGATCAGCGCGAGGTAACCAAGGATACTCACAGTTTTGCAAACGCGCTTCGCGCGACGTTCCGCCAGGACCCCGACGTGATTATGGTAGGAGAAATGCGCGATCCCGAAACCATTGGCACGGCTCTTACGGCTGCCGAAACCGGGCACCTGGTGTTCGCAACGCTTCATACCAACTCTGCGGCGCAAAGCGTGCACCGTATTGTGGATTCTTTCCCCGCAGAGCAGCAGGGTCAGGTGCGGGCCCAGCTTTCCGGCTCCCTGCTGGGAGTTATTTCCCAGCGTTTGCTTCCAAGGCTTCAGGGAGGGTTGGTTCCCGCCTGCGAGGTGATGCTGGCGAATTCGGCCGTGTCAAACCTTATACGAGAGAACAAGGTGCACGAACTTCCCCTGGTTATTGAGACTTCCGCGGAAGATGGAATGATTTCTTTGAACCGGTCTCTTGCCACGTTAGTGAAAGTCCGCGAGATTACCTTGGATAGCGCGCTCAAGCATTCCTTGAATCCCAACGAGCTACGAAGCCTTATACACGGATAAGAGAGTAAGACACTATGAAGTTTGCGTATCGCGCCAAAGACGACAAAGGAAGACATCAGGAGGGAATTATTCAGGCCGCTTCCGATGAAGCGGCTCTCCATGCATTAGACCGGTACGGGTTTTATGTTACATGGTTGCGCGAAGAAAAAGAGGAAAAGGCGCTCTTTTCTCGCCAGATTAGGCTTTTCGAACGGATTTCCCTAAAAGACGTGATGCTTTTTTCCAGGCAGCTTTCGATTTTGTTCCGGTCGCAGATTTCGCTGGTGGATGCGTTGGGCACCATCGGCACCCAGATGAAGCATCGGGCGTTTCGGGAAAAGATACTGCAGATTTCCCAGGAGGTGGACGGCGGCACAGCCTTATCCGACGCTTTGGCGCAGCACCCCAAGGTATTTTCTCCTTTTTATATCAATATCGTAAAACGCGGAGAAGCGCTGGGAAATTTGGCCGATGTATTGAACTACCTGGCAGACCACTTGGAGCGGGAGCATAGTTTGCACAGTAAAATTAAGGGAGCCATGACCTACCCTATCTTCGTACTTATTGTGGCGGCAGTGGTAATTTCTTTGCTTTCGGTTTTGGTGCTTCCCAACCTTACCAAAGTGCTTACCGATTCGGGGCAAGAGCTTCCGCTGGTTACCCAAATAGTGATTAGTTCTTCGACTTTTTACGCTCAATGGTGGTGGTTAGTGAGCCTTGGCGCGGTTGCGCTCGTTATAGGCATGGTTATGTTTGTAAAAAGCAAGAGGGGCAAAAGCATATTTCAGCGGGTTATTCTTCAAATCCCCAGGATAGGCTCTTTTGCCAAAATGATTTATGTTACGCAATTTGGAGAAAACCTCTCGACTCTTATTGCGGGAGGAGTGCCCATTGTGGAAGCTTTGGCAATTACGGGCAGAATTGTGGGCAACGAAGTATACCAAAAGATTATCGGGGAAGCCAAGGATTCCGTTGCCCAGGGAAACCGTATTTCCGAAGTGCTTTCGCGCTATCCCGGGGAATTCCCCCCTATTTTTACCCAAATGATCCAAGTGGGGGAGAAGTCGGGAGCCCTGGACACCACGCTCAAAGAAATCGTTTCATTTTACCAGAAAGAACTTGAGCGCAACATAGATGCGCTCCTTTCCTTAATCGAACCTATTATGATTGTGGCGTTGGGGTTGCTGGTGGGAGGTTTGATGGCTTCGTTAATGCTGCCTTTGTACCAGGGTATCACCCAGATATAACACCTTTCGACTCGAAAAGTTTTCCACAGTTACCGTTTTTGCTTTTGGCGTGGAGTGCTATAATAGAAATGGAAATTCGAAAAGGTCGATTATGAGAATTCTTTAGTACTGATATGAATTTGAAGAACAAAAAAGGATTTACGCTTATTGAGTTATTGGTTGTTATCGCCATTATCGGCTTGTTGGCGGGAATCGTATTGGTTTCGTTGGGCGGAGCAAGAGACTCTGCAAGAGACGCCAGAATCCAGGGAGCCATGCAGCAGACAAAGTCTATCGCAGAGCTTGTGTATAATAATGCAAGCCCTCTTGTGTACGACTCACTATGCGCCGGTGGTGCGCTTAATGGCGCGCACGCAGTATACGGTCCTCAATTGACTAATCTTGCGGCCGATATTTCAGTTCAAAATGGAGGAACAGCAGCAACCTGTAATGCTGGGGGTGATGAATACTGTG
Source organism: Minisyncoccota bacterium (assembly GCA_035655395.1). Taxonomy (GTDB): domain Bacteria; phylum Patescibacteriota; class Minisyncoccia; order Minisyncoccales; family UBA10102; genus DASRUP01. Next base: position 5,140 of record DASRUP010000033.1, on the reverse strand, counting down.
TTTCTGCGCCACTTGCGTCGACTGGGGTAATTTGCGTAGATGCGACAGGAAATACAGGGACCACCGCATGTGGTGTAGCAACAGCCTGTCCTTAGTATAGTTGCGAGATTTTACTGTCTAGCAAACCGAAAACGCTCCGGCAATGGGGCGTTTTCTGTTTAGGTATGGAGAAATATGCTATAGTATAAGAATATAAATACAACCCAAAAGGTCGAATGTTTCGAGTTTGGCCAATGTTTGTATGTTGTACCGAAAGGCAGAAAAAGGTTTTACCTTAATTGAGTTATTGGTAGTTATCGCCATTATCGGCTTGCTTGCGGGAATCGTATTGGTTTCGTTGGGCGGAGCAAGAGACTCTGCAAGAGACGCCCGCATTCAAAGCGCCATATCTGAAACAAGGACAATGGCAGAGTTAATACGGCTTGGATCTCCGTTTGATTCTTATTCTCCGTTATGCGCGGCCGGTACGCTTAACGAGGGGCACGCGACGTACGGGCAACAGCTTGGGTTTCTGGAAAACGATATCCAAAGCCAGAGCGGTTCGCTTCCCGATTGCTTTGCCGTTGATGTTGTATATTGCGTTTCCGCGCCAGCTGCCACTTCCGGGCTAGACGATTTCTGCGCTGACAGAACGGGAACTATCGGGACAATCGCGGGAGGTTGTACCGCGGCAGGCGATACCTGCACCCCTTAATGGCTGCTTGGCATATTGGCGTTTTTATAGGAGGGCTCCTTGTGGGGAGTTTTTTGAATGCGGTGATTTACCGCCTTGAGAAAAACGAGTCTGCCCTCAAAGGAAGGTCGTATTGCCCGCGGTGCAAGCACCAGCTGGCATGGGACGATTTAATTCCCTTGGTGAGTTTTGCGCTGCTGGGCGGGAGGTGCAGGTATTGTAAGGGGCGAATTTCCCCGCAATACCCGATAGTCGAAATAGCCACCGCTCTTTTGTTTGCAGCGTTTTTTGTATTACAAACTGAACACGTGTTCTATTTGTTATATCTGTGGGTGGTTACGAGTTTGTTGATTGTTTTGTTTGTGTACGACCTTCGGCATTATATTTTGCCAGATAAAATCTTACTGCCAGCCATCGGAATTGTTCTCGGCTATCGAGTGTTTGAGGTTTGGGGTTTGGGTTTTGCTTGGGACTTGAGGTTTGTGGTTTCGGGTTTTGCGGCAGCTTTGTTTTTCTTCGCCATCTTTGCTTTATCCAGGGGCCGGGCCATGGGTTTTGGCGACGTAAAGCTGGCTTTGTGTATGGGCTTGTTTTTGGGCTGGCCAAATATTGCAGTTGCGTTATTTGCCGCATTTTTTGCCGGGGCTGTAGCGGGGATTGCGCTTATTCTTTTTAAGAAAAAGGGAATGAAATCGGAAGTTCCGTTTGGTCCCTTCTTAATTGCCGGCACATTTGTTGCGTTATTCTGGGGAAAACTCATTGTGGATTGGTATCTTGACCTGTTATTGTTATAATAGGGTAATGCAAAAGCGCGATATCATCGTAGTGTTATCGATTGTGATCATCCTCGCGCTGGTGATAGTGCTGTGGTTTGTGTATTCTGGCCAACCGCAAGAGGAACCGATAGAGCAGCAAGGTGAACTTTCGAGAGAAGAGCGAAAAGAGCTGTTGCGGCAGTCGGCTGCTGCCGGAGAAATGTTGACGGAAGAAGAGCGAGAGCAAAGAAAAAATCAACTCAAGTCGCTATAACAAGTAACTGTTTCGTTATGAAAAGATATTTCTCTCCCTACTCCTTTTCTGTGCTGGTGGGCGCCGTGGTCGTGGCGCTTCTCACGGGGTGGTACGCGTTCGCGTTTACTCCTCCGCAAGATACTCCGCCCACCTGCAACACAGGAGATCCGGGATGCGATGCCCCGGTCAACGTGGGAGGGACGCTGCAGCACAAACAAGGAACGCTACAAGTCGATTATTTGAAATCACATTCGGACGTGGATGTGGCAGACAACATAACAGCAGACGGAGGCTCCGTGTTAATCTTTGACAGCAGCGTTAACAAGATAGACCGGGGAGTCCTCCCTTTTAATCAGGGCGATCTTATAGCCCCGGGGGATCGCCCGCTGATTTCGGGGCTTGCTGGTTATCTGACTAATTACTTTAGTATTGCGAACCTTGGAATTTCAGGTACGTCAGCTTCGAATGTAGTAAACGGAGTGAGTTTTGGGCCAGGAAACAGCATAGCGGGCACCGCGAGTGTCGGGCAGCCATTGCTTCCGCATGATGTTGTGGCCGCCGGCGGCGTTCAGGTTACATACCCTAATAGTTTTTGCAATTACTACGTGGCCAGGTGGAGGCGTTGCGTATCGGACTGGGGTTATACCCAGCCCCAGTTCTATGGCGTTGGTTGGTACGATCCAAGAGGTGTGCTTAACTTGAGCGTAGCGACTGGAATTACCTATGCTGGCTGTTATAGCGATAGATCTTGCTCTACGCTTAAGGAGCATACAGGGTGGGCTACCTTTCAGTGCAATGCTCCTTATCGTACTTCAACGAGCAACGCAATAACGGGTGTATACAACGGATACTGTGCTTCCGGTGCGCGCGGTGTGCGTTCATGCCTTCAAAGCATTACATGCCATGTACAATAATATGCAGTCTTACAAACTTCCCATTCTTATTTCTCTTTTCTTCGTAGGCGCGGTTACGCTTCTTTTTGGCTTTATGTCGGTATTTCAAAAAGAAAGCGGGCCGCAGCCGTCTGAACCAACTTTGCAGGACGACCAGGAACCCGTTGTCCAGGATCCTTCTTTACTCCAAAACGCCCTCCCGCAATTCCCCGAAGGAACGTTTTCTGATTCCGAACTTATCGAAGACATAAGCATTAGTATCCAACAAGCAGAGAATAAATCCAGCACTGCCAGGCTTGCATGGGACGAAGCTCGGTTCCGCGTATTTGCTGTTTCGTTGTTTGATGGAGATAAGATTGAGCGGAGAGAAAACGACGACATACTCCTCTGGTTTATTTCTTCTTTCCGAGGGCTCCCAGAGGATGGCCAACCGGTTCAAAGGCAAGACGTAACAGGGTTTCTCTCTTCAGGGTATGTAATTGGCGAGGGAAGAGCTGGTTTTGACTATCTTGAGGCTCCCGAAGAGTTCCAGCCGTATACGCTCGAGCTGGAGTCTGGTACAACATATTACCTCAAGATGGTTGGGTTTGGAGGAGACAACGACGCCAATATTACGGTGAATAAAATATTCACGTTTACTGATTCATGCCTTCCTCCAAACTGCGAGTAAAAATATAATAACAGTATGCAAAAACGCGATTTATTTATCATATTCTTTCTCGGGTTGACGCTGGTGATGGTTATTTGGGTTGCTTCAATGTTTGTCCAAACGAAGCAAGAAGATGAGAGGGCGCAGCAAGAAACTCAACCGCGAAGCGAAATCCTCAAAAAAGCAAATACGGATAACCAGTTCACCCCCGAAGAATTGGAGGCTCGCCGTGAAGCTCTGAAGGAATCTGGCGCTGGCCAGCAATTGACTCCGGAAGAATTGGAAGGTCGAAAAACAATGTTAAAGAATCAAAATTAGTAATATCATGAAGCATTTTATTTTTCATTTTTTCTTTGCCGCCGCAGTTTTCCTGCTCGCGGTGGGAGGATCGGTATGGGCGCAATGGTCGGGTCCTTCCGACATTCCGCCAAACGCAAACGTGCCAGCGCCAATTAACGTAAGCGGAACCGCTCAAACCAAAGGGGGGGATCTTACAATATTCGATCCCAATGTCGGGATAAACGCTCTTTTAACCACGGAAGCTTTGGATGTTCTCAATATCTTAAATGTTGCGAGCACCATGGTATTCGACGGGACTGGCATTACCAACCAGTCAGACATTCTCCGCATTGACGGGCCGGTTTCCACGAGCGGTACTTTGGAGGGCGCGGATGTCTCGATTTGGAACAATCTTTCGGCGAATGGAGCATCGATCATAGGGGGGAGGTTTGAATCCAATCATAATTCGCCTTCATATTCGATAGGCGATATAATTGGCGTGCGCGGCAGGGGGTATCAACAACAAGGCTCGGCGACGAATGTATATGGAGGGAGATTCGAGGGATTTGCGGCGGGGTTGGATAGCGCCACCAATGTATATGGAGTATATGGAGGCGCCAATACTGATGTGGCCTCGGTAACCAATGCCTACGGATTGTACTCTCACGTCGGCCAAACTACCTCGGGGATTGTTAATGGTTACGGCGTGTACATCGCGGACGTGGCGGGAACGAATGACTACGCTCTTTACGCCGCAGGGGCTAACGATGAGTCTTTTTTCGCCGGGAATGTGACGGTACAGGGAAAGTTAAACGCTTCGGGCGGGGTAGATCCTCCCTATATTTCTTTCTCGGCAGAATCGCATGAAAGTATCCGAGAATACGCAAAGGAGGTGGACGAACACGAAAAAGTGATGCAGTTTTGGAACGGAAAAGCGCATAGGCTTGAAATATATGTGGTGGAAGAAGACGCGTTTTATACTCTTGGAGGAGAACTAATTAAGGAATAATTTTTTATGAAGAGAAACAACTTTTTCTATCTATTTACGATCGGGCTAGGAATGAGTTTGGCCGGCATTCTGGTGGCGGCAAGCTTTACGTTTTTACTCCAGCAGCCGGTAGAAGCAGGCGGTGCAGATAACGTGTCTGGCTGGGCGTGGAGTTCTAACATCGGGTGGATAAGTTTTAACTGTACGAACCCTGGTGCTGGTGGTTGCGCAAGCAACTACGGGGTTAATGTAGATTCGGGAACCGGTAACTTTTCCGGCTATGCGTGGGCCGCGACAAACGACCCTGATTCGGCGATCGGCTGGATTAGTTTTAACGAAGCCGGGCCGACGCCAGACGGATTTTCGTGCGGAGCAAACTGTACTGCAAAACTCGACCTGGGAACAAAGAAAGTTGCAGGCTGGGCACGCGCGCTGGCAAACGGCGGCGGGTGGGACGGCTGGATTAAGCTTCGTGATGACATTGACGGCGATAGCGTCGACGATTACGGAGTAAAATGGAATTCGCTAGCGGGAGAATTGGAAGGCTGGGCATGGGGAGGGGAGGTAATGGGGTGGATAGCGTTTAATAAAGAGCTTGCCGGGGTTCCGGCGCATGGCGGCGCTGACCACGCGGTACGGTTGGGGAG
>DASRUP010000032.1:0-5975 GCA_035655395.1 Minisyncoccota bacterium | reverse complement strand
CGCCGTCGCCGCTGCGGCGGCTTTGGCGGGCAAGCCAGCCATTGGTATCAAACTGCCGCGGCCCATGATGCATACCAAAGACTACGACTTTAGTTTTTCGGGCCTGAAAACCGCGGTGCTCTACGACTACAAGGCACGGCCAGACCAAGAACGGCAATCCAAAGAATACGTCCAGGAAATGGCCGCAGAAATCCAGCAGTCAGTTATCGACGTCTCACTCCACAAAACTATGAAAGCCACAGAAGAATTCGGCGCAAAAAGTATTATCTTGGGCGGTGGCGTTTCGGCAAACGACGAACTCCGCAAACAACTCGGCCAAAAAGCAAAAGATTTGGGCATAGAACTACTCGCTCCTCCAAAAAATCTCTCCACCGACAACGGCTTAATGATCGCCCTCGCCGGCTACTTTACCTACAAGGCAGACTCCTACGAGAAAAACTTCGAAAAAATCGAAGCCACCCCGAATTTAAGAATCGCGTAAATTATGCTACCATACAGGTGTTTATGAACGACTTGCCCAAGGCGTATAACTCAAAAGAGGTAGAAGACAAGACATACGAACTCTGGGAAAAGAGCGGTTTTTTTAATCCGGAAAATTGCGTAAAAGCTGGGGTAACTAAACCAGATGGCGAAGTGTTTTCTATCGTACTCCCCCCACCCAATGTAACGGGCACTTTGCACATGGGGCATGCTGCCATGCTGGCCATACAGGATATTTTAATCCGCTACCACAGAATGAGAGGCCACAGAACCTTGTGGCTGCCGGGTACTGACCACGCGGCTTTGGCCACGCAGTCGAAGGTAGAAGCCGAACTCTACAAAAAAGAAAAGAAAACTCGCCACGACTTGGGCCGCGAGGAATTTTTGGCGCGCGTGGAGCAGTTTGCCAAAGAAAGCCACGACACTATTATTCATCAGCTCCGCAAAATGGGTTCTTCTTTAGACTGGAGCCGGGAGGCGTACACGCTCGACGAGAAGCGAAACGTGGCTGTACGCACGGCGTTTAAAAAAATGTATGAGGAAGGCTTAATTTACCGCGGAGCCCGCATTGTAAACTGGGACCCAAAAATGCAAACCACCGTGTCTGACGACGAAGTAGAATACAAAGAAGAAAAGGGAAATTTTTATTACCTAAAGTACGGCCCATTTACCATTGGTACTGCGCGCCCCGAAACCAAGTTTGGCGACAAGTATGTGGTAATGCACCCAGACGACGCAAGATACCAAGACTACACACACGGCCAAAAAATTGAATTGGAATGGATTAATGGACCGATAACCGCCACGGTAATAAAAGACGGGGCTGTCGACATGGAGTTTGGTACCGGAGTAATGACCATTACCCCCTGGCACGACGCCACTGACTTTGATATTGCAGAACGCCATAATCTCGACAAAGAACAAATTATTGACGCAAACGGAAAGCTCTTGCCTATAGCCGGCGACTTTGCAGGCATGCATATTGCAAAAGCCAGGCCTGCCATTGTAGAAAAACTCAAAGGAAAAGGGCTTTTGGAAAAAATAGACGAGAACTATACCCATCGCCTGGCCACCAACAGCCGCGGGGGCGGCGTTATTGAACCCCAAATTAAAGAACAGTGGTTTATTGATGTAAACAAAAAAATCCCGGGCCGCGAGGTAAGCTTAAAAGAATTAATGCGAGACACGGTAGAATCGGGAAAAATAAAAATCCTCCCCGAGCGCTTTGAGAAAATTTACTACCACTGGATAGACAATTTGCGCGACTGGTGCATTTCCCGCCAAATTTGGTACGGCCACAGAGTCCCCGTATGGTATAAGGGCGAGAAGATGTATGTTGGGGTAGAACCGCCCGAAGGCCAAGAGTGGCAGCAGGATCCAGATACGCTCGATACCTGGTTTTCTTCTGGTTTGTGGACGTTCTCGACGCTTGGCTGGCCAGAAGAAACAGAGGATTTAAAAGTTTACCACCCGACATCGGTGCTGGAAACCGGATACGACATTTTGTTTTTCTGGGTGGCGAGAATGATTTTAATGACAGGGTATTTGCTAAACGACGTGCCGTTCCGCACGGTGTATTTGCATGGATTGGTTAGAGACGACCAAGGCCGCAAAATGAGCAAAAGCCTGGGAAACATTATCGACCCTTTGGACATGATTGAAAAGTACGGGGCAGACGCCACGCGCCTTTCTTTGATTATTGGAGCTGCTCCCGGAAACGACGTAAAGCTTTCCGAAGATAGGGTGCGCGGCTACAAGCATTTTGCCAACAAAGTATGGAATGCCTCAAAGTTTGTTATGCAAAACACCGAAGACATGGACCTTTCCCGACAGCCTGAACTCACCCCAGAAGACCAGCAAAGCCTGGATGAGCTCAAAGCCCTTGGCCAAGAAATAACCCAAGACATCGAAAACTATCGCTTATACTTGGCCGCAGAAAAACTATACCACTACTTTTGGCATTCGTTTGCAGATGTTATAATAGAACAGGCAAAGCCTGTGCTGCGGGGGGAAGACGAAAAAGCAAAGGCCTCGGCGCAGTGGACTTTGCATACTGTGTTGGCTACGTGCTTAAAACTCATGCATCCATTTTGCCCGTTTGTAACCGAAGAAGTATACCGCCACCTCCATACGCCCGATAAGCAAGACACGCTCATGGTAGAAAAGTGGCCGGCATGACATACCTCCTTCTTTTCCTTTTTGCCCTGGCCCCAAGCTTAATCTGGCTCGCTTTCTACCTTCGCAAAGACTCCCACCCGGAACCCAACCGAATGGTTCTCAAGATTTTTTTGGCTGGAATGCTTATTACCATTCCCGCCATTGCCATTGAAACGTTTTTGGAAGGATTTTTTGTTTCTTTCGAATTCTCCCGCCTCGGATTTTTGCTTATATACTTTTTCGTGGGCATTGCGCTTGTAGAAGAGTTACTCAAGTATGTTGTAGTGCGCCTGGGGGTATTTTCGAATTCGGCGCTCGACGAGCCCCTCGACTTTATGCTGTATATGGTAATTGCAGCGCTTGGATTTGCGGCTTTCGAGAACATCCTCCTGCTGTTTAAGCTCGTGCAATTGTATCCTGCCTCCGACATTTTTCTCGTAAACACGGTGCGGTTTCTTCAGGCCATCTTTCTGCACGCACTGGTCTCGGCCCTGCTTGGGTATTTCTTGGCGCTGTCTTTCTTTCAAAGCAAATACCGCTTTCTGCTGTTTTTGGCAGGCATATCTTGCGCCACCGCCTTGCACGGATCGTTTAATTTGTATATATTTACTATAGGAGACCAGGGGCTTTTGTATTTATTCCTTCCTCTTATTCCCCTCTTTGCCCTAGCAATGTTCATCTCCTTTGGATTTCAACAACTTAAAAAACAAACATATGCCACAAAACCCCAACCAATTTGACGTCGACGAACAAATCGATTCCCCGACTGGCAAAGAAGAACTTTCTCCCGAGATTAAAAAAATTGCTATTACGGAGGAAGCTCCCGATGAACATGTAGAAAAGTTTCACCCCGACGACTGGTTTCAGCCCGAGGGCGAACTTGCCATTGACGTCTACCAAACCGACAGGGACATCGTTATCCAGACGGCGGTGGCGGGCGTAAGAACCGAAGAGCTCGATATTGCCATAGAAAACGATGTGGTAACCATTCGCGGCGTCAGGAAAAACCCCAACGAACAGGAAGAAAAAGAGTACTTTCACCAAGAGTGCTTCTGGGGGCCCTTTTCCCGGCAGGTATTTTTGCCCGAGGAAATCGACGTTAAAAACGTGGACGCTGCCATGAAAGACGGCGTGCTCACTCTTCGCCTCCCTAAAATGGAGCGCGAAAAAAGCAAAAAGGTAAAGATTGCCAAAAAATAATGTTCCGCGCGGCGTTGCTAGTGGGAGTAGATATTGCTATCCTGTACGCCGTGCTGTGGAGCGTGTTGTGGTTCCGGTTTGGCGACCCTTTGGCGTCTGGCGCATGGGGCCAGCACGTTCTCCCTTTCTCTCTTTTGTACGGCTTGTGGCTGCTCGTCTTTCACGCTTTTGGCCTGTATAACCTGGGCCTCACGAAAAACAGCTTTGCCTTTCTTTTCGCGCTCTCTCGAAGCCTGGGGGCGTGTTTTTTTCTTGCGGTTATCTTTTTTTACTTCACCCCGTTCTTTGGCATCGCACCCAAGACAAACCTTTTTTTGGTAACTCTTCTGGCGTTTCTGTTTCTGGGGCTTTGGCGCTTGCTGTACAACATGCAAGCCCGGCACCCCTACCATATACAGTCTATTATCGTTATCGGGCAAAATGCTCACGCTTCGGAACTCCAGGAACACTTGGCGCAAAACCCCCAATTCGGCTACAAAATCTCTGCAATTATTCGGCCCGAAGAACAAGAGCTCAACCTACTTTCTCTTAGCAAAGAACATACAATTCTTGCAGCTTTCGATCTGCACGCATACCCCAAACTTACCCAAACCCTCTTTTCTTTCGTACCCGAACTTTGGTTTGAAAGCTTAGCCTCTTTTTATGAACGTATCACTGGGAAAGTCCCCCTATCTCAAATCGACGAAATCTGGTTCTTACACAACCTTAGAGAAAGAGAACGCAGCGCATACGAAACGCTCAAACGCATAACCGACATTCTCTCTGGCCTCGTGCTCGGGCTTTTTGCTCTTTTATTTCTTCCGCTTGTTGCAATTGCCCTTTTGCTCGAAAGCCCCGGCAGCCTTTTTTATGCGCAGCAAAGGGTAGGCAAGAACGGAAAGGTGTTTACCCTTTGGAAATTCCGCTCCATGGTGCCAAACGCCGAAGAAAACGGCGCCGCCTGGGCGCAAAAAAATGACCCTCGCGTTACCAAGGCAGGAAACATACTTCGCAAAACATTTATCGACGAACTTCCCCAGGCTATCAATATACTCAAAGGAGATATGAGTCTTGTCGGGCCCCGGCCCGAGCGCCCCGAATTTGTACAAAGCCTTTCAGAAGAAATTCCTTTCTACCAGATTCGCCATCTTGTAAAACCGGGGATTACCGGCTGGGCGCAGGTAAACTCGCCGTACGGAAATTCAACCCAAGGGGCTTTGGAGAAGCTGCAGTACGACCTGTACTACCTCAAAAATCGTTCTTTAATGTTAGATCTCGATATTCTTTTGAAAACCGTCAACGTAGTCTTCAAGGGCGGCACGCAGTAAATCTTTATTTTGCCAGCACCTCCTGGTACAATTTCTGTATTTTTTGAATCATCTCTTTTTCAGAGAACATTTCGCGTACTCTTTCTCGGCTTTTTCTTCCGAAGTTTTCGGCCAAAGTGGGATTTTGCAGGATCTTTTGCAGAACTCCGGCCAAAGCGCTCGCATCTCTCGGCGGCACAGTGAGTCCGGTTTCGCCGTGAACGCTTACAAAAGGCACCCCCGTGGAAAGACTGGTATTTACCACAGGCAAACCAGCCAGCATTGCCTCCAACTGCACCAAACCAAAAGCCTCGGTGCGTTCTACAGAAGGGAGCACAAATACATCCGAGATCTCATAACAGTGCTTAAGTTCCTCGTCAGAAATTCTTCCCAAGAACACAGCTTTTTCTGCGACTCCAAGGGTTGTCGCTTGGTTTTGCAGCTTTTCTTTAAGTGGGCCCTCTCCAACAATAAGCAGCAATGCATCAACCTTTTGCATCGCACAGAGAAGATATTCTAACCCCTTGTAATATACCAGCCTGCCCACAAAAAGAACAATCTTTTTGCGCTGCGGATTCGGAAACGTAACTGGTATCGCTCTTCTCTCTTGGAATGCCGCAATATCAATCCCCAACGGAATAACTCTGCACTTCTCTTTTACATGTCGAAGAAACGGCGAGGAATCCCGAAGGTTGGGAGAGGTTACAATTATGGCATCTGCCCGAGAAAGAACCCTTTTCAACAAAGGGCCATAAAACGGCAGTATTGCCCTTTGACGAACAATGTCGCTATGATATGTGAGAATAACTTTCTTGCCGCGCAAATGAGCCAATAAAAGCGAGGCTTCACCTA
>DASRUP010000031.1:0-6776 GCA_035655395.1 Minisyncoccota bacterium | reverse complement strand
GCAATATCTTTTTTGAGCACAACATCATCTCCCCTCCGCTCAAACAACGGGTGCTTTTTTACCACAATCCGAATGTACAGGTCGCCGGCTTTGCCTTTTCTTCTGCCGGCATCCCCTTTTCCTTCTACGCGCAAAATCTGGTTGGTATCAACGCCTGCCGGAATGGTTACTTCGAGTTGTTCTTCGCTTTTCACTCTGCCTTCGCCCTTACACACGTTGCAGGGTTTTTCCGGTTTCAAACCTTCGCCTGCGCATTCAGGGCATGTGCCCACGCGCGTAAACGAACCAAACACCGTGCGCTTAATCTGCTGCACCTCTCCCTGGCCGCGGCACGCAAAACATTCCGTTACCTTGGTGTTAGGTTCCGCCCCCACTCCCTGGCACCTCTGGCAAACCGCAAATTTCGAAAGAAAGATTTTTTCCTTGCTGATTCTCAAGGTGGCCTCGAGCGGAATTTGCAATTCCACCTCTACGTCTCTTCCTTTCTTTACTTCCTGCTTTCTTGTGTCTCTCGTTTGCCCGCCAAAGAATTCCTCGAAAACGTCTCCAATATCTTCAAAGTCAAAGCCAAAACCAGCAGCGCTATCCTCAAAGTCTGCCTGCTGGCCGGGAGTGCCCCATGCCCACCTAAAACCTCCAAATCCAGGGTCTGCCCCGGCCTGGCCGTCGAATACTCTGCCGAACTTATCGTACTGGGAGCGTTTGTCTGAATCCGAAAGAATCTGGTATGCCTCGTTCAGCTCTTTGAACTTCTCCTCGTCGCCGCCTTTAATGTCCGGGTGGTACTTATGGGCGAGTTTTCGGTATGCTCTTTTAATGTCCTCGAAAGAGGCGTCGCGCGACACCCCGAGAACCTTATAGTAATCTTTCATGCTTGAGGATTTGGATTTTGGTACATCGCAGCCCCCACCTTCTGAATCGCCTGCGAGAGCTCTTCGGTAGCCTTCTTAATTTCTTCTATATTATCACTTTCCTTCACTTTTTTCAAAGCATCCAACTTTTCCCCAGTCTCTTTAACATCTTCCTCTTTTACCTTATCCCTGACGTCTGCAAGCGTTTTTTCGGATGTATAGATAATGGCGTCTGCGGCATTTCTTGCCTCGATAAGCTCCTGCTTTTTCTTGTCTTCTGTCGCGTGCAGTTCCGCCTCCTTTTTCATGCGTTCCACTTCTTGTTCCGAAATGCCTGTGGAGCCCTCAATGCGGATAGACTGCGTTTTGCCCGAAGCCTTGTCTTTCGCGCTAACCTGCAAAATTCCGTTGGCGTCTATGTCAAAGCTTACTTCCACCTGCGGCATGCCGCGGGGTGAGGGCGGAATTCCGTCTAAGATAAATCTGCCGAGCGATTTTGAGTCTTTGGCAAGGGGGCGCTCGCCTTGCAGCACGTGCACCTCTACGGAAGTTTGGTTGTCGGCTGCAGTCGAAAACACCTGGCTTTTGCTCGTGGGAATGGTTGTATTCTTTGAAATTAATACGGTGTTTACCCCGCCCAGGGTTTCAATGCCCAAAGACAAAGGCGTAACGTCGAGCAACAACACGTCTTTCACATCGCCCTGCATAATGCCAGCTTGTATGGCAGCTCCAATTGCCACCACCTCGTCTGGATTAATGGACTTGTTCGGTTCTTTGCCAAACAGCGCTTTCACCGCTTCTTGCATGGCAGGCATTCTCGTCTGGCCCCCCACAAGAACTATTTCCTGGATATCCCCGGGTGAAAGTTTCGCTTCTTGTAACGTTTGCTTTACTAACTCAACAGACTTGTCGATGTACTCTCTCACCATTCCTTCCAGCTGTGCTCGTGTAAGCTTGTAGTACAAATGCTTGGGCCCCGAAGAGTCCGACGTAATAAAAGGCAGGTTTATCTCCGTTTCCATTGCCGAAGAAAGCTCTACCTTGGCGCGCTCTGAGCCCTCTTTTAAGCGCTGCAAAGCCAGCGTGTCTTTCGACAAATCAATGCCTTCGTCTTTTTGGAACTGCTCAATAAGCCAGTTTACCACTTTCTGGTCAAAGTCTTCGCCTCCCAGGTGCGTGTCGCCTCCGGTTGCTTTTACCTCAATCGTGTCTTCCGACACGTCGAGAATGGAGATGTCGAACGTGCCGCCTCCAAAGTCGTACACAATGATTTTCTGCTCTTTATTTTTGCTCAAACCGTATGCTAAAGCTGCAGCCGTGGGCTCGTTGATAACCCGCTTTACATCAAATCCCGCGATTTCGCCTGCCACTTTGGTTGCTTTTCTCTGGCTGTCGTCGAAATACGCGGGAACCGTAATAATGGCTTCAGTAACTTTCTCTCCCAGCTTGTCTTCGGCGTCTTGCTTTAGTTTGCGCAGCACCATGGCCGAAATTTCAGCGGGTTTTAACCATTTGTCGGACATTTTTACCTCCACGCCGCCGTCTTGCGCCTCGCGGATTTCATAGGGCAACAGCTTCTTGTCTTTTTGCACTTCGGCATCAGAGAATCGGCGCCCGATTAACCGCTTTACCACAAAAATGGTGTTCTGCGGATTGGTTACCTGCTGGCGCTTTGCCTGTACGCCAACCAAAGTCTCGCCGTTTTTTGCCAACGCAACAACCGAAGGCGTGGTTCTGGCGCCCTCTCGGTTTTCGATAATGCGGGGCTCTCCCCCTTCCACCACTGCCATGGCGGAAAAGGTTGTGCCCAAATCAATTCCTAAAATTTTTGCCATAATGTTTTATTTTGTGATTTTCACCTTTGCCGGCCGCAAAAGCTTGCCATTTATTATATACCCCTTTTCCACTTCTTCTGCCACCATGCCAGGTTCTTCTCCCCCAACTTCCCCAACCGCCTCGTGCATTTCCGGATCAAAGGGCTTTCCTACGGTTTCTACCTCTTCTATTCCCTGACTTTTCAGGAATTCCCGCCACTGGCTGGCAATCTGTAAAAACCCTTTGTATATCTGGTTATCTTTCTCTTCCTCGGGAATCTGTTTTACCGCCCTATCTACATTATCTAAAATCGGCAAAACCATCAAAAGCAGTTGTTGGTAGGCGTATCCTGCCATTACCTGCATTCTTTGCGCTTCTTCTTTCTTGTAGTTTATGAAATCCGCTTTGGCGCGCTTCCAGCCTGCCAGGTATTCGTCGCGTTCTTGTGTTATCTTTTCAATTTTTTCTTCCATGTTTGTATTAAAGAATGGATAAATCCGATATTTTTTTGGTAGGGCATTCGCTTTGGCCCCACAATGGCCACAAACCCATGCTGCCCTTGCGCAAAATCGCACTCGCTTAAAATCATGCTAAAATCCCCCACGCTTGAAAAAGGATTTTCTTTTCCTATATATACCTCAAGCTGGCGTACCCTGCGTATGCGGCTGCTGTTTTGCTCAATGTCTGAAATAAACTTGGTAAAATTACCCAGCAGCTCGGCCCGCGAAAATTCGGGTTCCCGCAGCACCCGCTCCCAGTTTTCTTTCCAAAGCGTGCGGTGGTAATACGCCAGCGCCAGCGCGGAAAATCCAAAAGGCTGTTCGTCTTCCAGCTCGGCAGGCCGCAGCTCATCCACAAAAAAACGGTAGCCTTTGTCCGTGGGCACGCGCCCGGAAGACGTGTGCGGCTGCTCTAAATACCCTTGTTCCGTAAGCTGCATCATTTCCGCGCGAATTGTGGCCGGGGAAAAGGGCAATTCATACTGCTCTTCCAGCCAGCCTGAACTTACGGGTTCCGCCCTGTCGATATACTCAAAAACCGCCTTTTGGAGAATGTCTTTCTGTCGTTCAGAAAGTACCATATTCCCCTATTATAACCGTAAAAAAATTAGCAGTCAAGAACCTCGACTGCCAAAGACACTCTTTAAGATTGACCGCTTAGGGAGGTTCGGGTATGCCGTTTATTGCCTGATCGTTTCGATGTCAAAAGCAAACTTAGGAGTTTCCAAACCAGTCCTTCTTCCCTTTCCAACTATGGTGATCCGCTCTCCCGGCTCTATTTGTAGAGCTTTCCAGGTAAAAACGTCATTGTGTTTATCTGGCACCACGTTAAAAGTGTCCATTTTGAACGACCCACTCTCTTTCGCTTCGAGCCTGACCACAACCCTTTCCTTAAAAATATTATCCAGCATAATATGAGCCGTCATCGCCGAGTACGGATCATTCACATCATACCGAAATTCCACAAAAACAGGGACCTGGGTAAAAATCATCGCGGGGTCCAAAGATGGAGCCGCCAGAGTCGGTACCGGCGCAGGGGCTACATGACTTGTCGCCGTACAAGCCACCGACAAGAAAAAAATCGCTAAAACCACCGCTACCGCTTTCATTCTTCACCTTCCTTTATATATATGATGTGCGAATATTGCCGATGATAGCATATCTGGTACAATATATCAATGCATAAGATTATTCAGGGGCCAAAGGTTACGTGGATAGACATTCAAAACCCCACACAGGAAGACATTGATTTTCTGAAAGAAAACAACGGGTTTCATCCGCTGGTGTTGGACGAACTTATTCCTCCCGCGTGGCGCACCAAAGTGGAAGCGTTCCCAAGCTACCTCTTTTTTATTTCCTACTTTGCCGCTTGGAGCAAAGAACACAAGCACACCCGGCCACGCGAAATCGATGTTATTGTAGGCAAAAACATTTTGGTAACCTGCCACTACAACTCCATTGTGCCCTTAAAAGCCCTGTTTGACGCCTGCAATTTATACGAAGACAAGCGCCGAGAATACATGAGCCAGGGAGGGGGTTTGCTGCTGTTTCACGCCATGGATGCCATGCGCCAAAACACGCTGATAAAAATAGACCGGATTAGCAAAAAACTGCACCATATTGAAGAGCAAATTTTCTTGGGCCACGAGCGCCAAATGCTCCAGGAAATCTCGTACGCCAAAGCAGACATTATTAACTTTTGGCGCATTGTGCATCCCCAGGGGGAAATTTTAGAGTCTCTACAAAAACAAGGAAAAGACTTTTTTGGGCCAGACCTCGACCCCTACTTTAGCCGCTTGCTGGGCGACTGGAGCCAGTCGAGAAACACGCTCGAAACTTTCAAAGAATCTATTGAGGCCTTAGAAGCAACAAACAACTCCTTGCTTGCCGAAAAAACAAATGAAATCGTAAAAGTCTTAACCATTGTGTCGGCAAGCGTTCTTCCGCTTACGCTTTTGGCAGGCCTGTTTGGCATGAACACCGAACACACTCCGTTAATGGGCATGCCCGGAGACTTTTGGATTTTAGTTGGCGTTATGGTGTTAGGCGTGTTTCTCCTGGTAGCATACTTCAAGCATAAAAAATGGCTGTAAAACTTCCTCTTTCGAATGCTGCCACTTATCTCTTTGCCGTATTTTTGCTCGGAGCTATGTTTTTTATGGCGTTCTTTAGTATGCGCCACGACGCTTTAACGTTCGACGAACTCGCCCATATTCCGGCAGGCTACTCTTACCTTACCCAGCAAGACTATCGGATAAACCCGGAACATCCGCCGCTTGCAAAAGATATTGCCGCCTTTCCCCTGATCTTTTTGGATTTGAACTTTCCCGCAAATAGCCAAAACTGGCTACAGGATTCCGGCGCTCCGCCTTGGTGGGTGCAGTTTGATTTGGGAAACGAATTTTTATATAAATCGGGTAATAATCCCCTTTCCATAATATTTTGGTCCCGGCTTCCCATGATTTTGCTTACTTTGGCTTTGGGAGCTGTTTTGTTTTTCTGGACAAGAAAGTTGCTAGGCAACGGCGCCGCGCTTGCGGCGCTTACATTGTTCGCGTTTTCACCCAGCTTTCTGGCGCATGGAAGGCTGGTAACCACCGACGTTGCCGCGGCTTTAGGCATACTGGTTGCCGCTTATTTTTGGATTGAATTTCTAAAGCAGCCAACCAAAACAAAAGTAGGAAAAGCTGGATTTGCGCTTGCGCTCGCATTCTTGTTTAAATTCGGCGCTGTTCTGTTGCTCCCCTTCTTTGCTGTCATTACTGTTATATATGCCTTGCTTCACAAAGAGTCTTCTGGCAATATGCGCACTCTGGGAAAATATGTAGGGCTTTCTGTTTTGGTGGGTATCGTGGCGCTTTTCCTTATTGTGCCGGTTTACCAGCTGCATATTGTAAACTACCCTGCAGAACGCCAGCTCCGCGACACGGTTTCCGACTTGCAGCCTGGCGGAGTAACGGCATACGAGCAAGCAATAATTTGGATGGCAGACAAAGAACCGTTTCGCGCGTTTGCCCAGTTTGGCCGCGGTGTTTTAATGGCCACCCAACGCGGGCAGTTTGGCAACACCGTGTTTTTCCAAGGCGAGATTAAGGTAGGCGGTTTTTGGCAATACTTTCCTCTTATTTACTTATATAAAGTTCCTCTTGCGTTTCACGTACTTGCGCTTTTCGGCATATTGGGAATTCTGTGGAGTTTCCAAAAACAGTGGTATCGCGGCATAAAAGAAATGCTGCTCACGTGGTGGATAAAAAAACATTTTACCTTTTTCGCGTTTGTGGTATTTATCGCGGGGTACTTCCTGGTTGCAATGACGGGAAACTTAAACATTGGCGTGCGGCATTTGCTGCCTGTTTTTCCTCTTCTTTACATATTGGTTGTTTGGGGGCTTAAAGAACTGCTTTCTCACATTGAGAACAACCAGTTCAAACGAATAGCGGTAAGTTTCGTAGCAGGGCTTTTTGTTTGGTATATAGGATCTTCTCTTATGGCGTTTCCCAATTATATTCCTTACTACAATGCTTTGGCCGGCGGCACAGAAAACGGTTACAAGATTGCCGTGGATTCCAACTACGACTGGGGCCAGGATTTTTACCGCCTACTCGATTTT
>DASRUP010000030.1:0-4456 GCA_035655395.1 Minisyncoccota bacterium | reverse complement strand
GTAAAAACGGTAAAAGAAGAATACGAAAAGCTTTCCAAAGAGGTATTTCCCAAGCTGCGCATAGAAATGCTGCACGGCAAAATGCCAGGCAAAGAAAAAGAGCAGGTAATGCGGCAATTTAAATTCGGCAAAATTGATTTGCTGGTTTCCACTTCGGTTGTTGAGGTTGGCGTGGATATTCCCAATGCCACGGTAATGATGATAGAAGGGGCAGACCGATTTGGCTTGGCCCAGCTGCACCAGTTTCGGGGCCGCGTTGGGAGGGCCGAACACCAGTCGTATTGCTTTTTGTTTGCAGAATCAAACTCGTTTATTGCGCGCAAACGATTAAAGGCCTTGGAAGAATCCAACAGCGGGTTTGAGTTGGCAGAGCGCGATTTGCAAATCCGGGGGCCCGGCGACTTTGCGGGCACCAAGCAATGGGGCTTGCCCGACTTTGCCATGAAAAACCTTACCAACCTGGAGCTCGTGGAAAAAGCCCGCGAATCAGCCAAAGCAATTTTGGAAAAAGACCTTACATTAAAAAACTACCCTCTCTTGCAAGAAAAGGTAGCCGATTTCCGCCAAAAACTCCATTTGGAATAGCTACTTTCGAAACTTGGGGGTGGACCAAAAACCCATGTAGCGGCCCAACATTAAACGGGTTTGGGCGTGAAGCGCAGGTATAGCAAAAAACAACATAATAGGCGGCAGAAATACCCACTGTACTGCTAGCCAGGCCAATCGCCATTTCCCATAATTGGGAGGCCGGGGCGGCAAAAATACCAAGCTCAAATACGCAGACCCTACGAGCCCTGCCATCATAACAGTAAGAATCCACGAAGTAACCCGCGGAAGATTATACGAAAGCAATGTTTGGTTGAATACGTCTCCTCCCAAAAGCACCGGCAACCAGCTCAAAAGAAAAATAAGGGGAGAAGCTGTGGCCCACGACCAGTACGATTCCACGCGGTCAAGCCCCAAGGAAATCTTTTTGCGCAAAGGAATTTTTTTGTTTTTCAAAAACCCGAATAAAAAATACGGAATGTCTGCCACGCCATAAGCCCAACGCTGCTGTTGTTTGTAGATGTTACGGATAGTTCCCCAAAGCGTAAGAGCGGTATTGGCGTCCATGGCAACAGGGTAGTACAACGCCTGCACCGAGTAATTCCCATCGTAGTGCAAAAAGCACTGCCAGAAAATGCGGGAATCGTCCACCGCATAGTTCACCTGCCTGTATCCGACTTCGACAAGCGTTTTGAAAGGCATGGAATGCGAAGAAAACGTGCTTAGCTTTTCGGGGCGCTCCTGGTTCATTAAAAACCAGAAGGTGGTGGCAAAAGCAAAAAGCCTGGATGGAATAGAGGCCTGCCAAATATTGTTGATGAACAAAGGAATGGGCTGATACGAATTTCGTAAAGGGTTTTTGGAAGTAAGATAGTGATAGGTGAGACAACTGAAGTATTTGGGGAACACTACAGTATCTGCATCCAAGGAACTCATAACAATATGCTCATACGGAATACCCAAAGGGTCGATTATTTCTTTTTTTGCCTGCCTTACTGCCCACGTTTCGTTCGACCCTTTGGCCGCAATTTCGCCCGGCAAGTCTTGGGGATGCACAGTAACCAAAAAACGGAAAAACTCGTTGCCGAATTCTTGCTCTATAGTCCGTGCGCGGTCGGCCCCTTGCTGCCCCGCCCTTTCTTCGATACCCAATACCACAATCATCTTATCTTTCGGATAATCTGAATTTTTGAGCGCCAAAAAAGTCCCCCGGAGAATTTCGAGCGACTCTTTATACGTGGGAACCACCACTAAATGGTAAACATCCTGCCAATGGGAAACCGGAATGGCATACCTTGCTTTCGGCACCTCATTGAGCTTTTGCAGCCAGTCGGTTTTCTCGTGTTCCCGTGTTCTTTTATAGCCTGCGCGCAAATGAATCGAAAAATACATCACGCGCAAAAGCCAATAGAGTACAAATGTTAAAACAAAAAAAGCGACGACCGCGGGAAACAGCCAGGAACCAACCACGGCGAACACAAGCGTACCCCAAGCAAAAATTCCGGGAAACATTTCCAAAGCGCGATAGGCAAATCGGTCGCGCGGATCTTCAAGATCGGCTGCCTTGGCAGCTACAAGATGAGGGGCAGCTTGCATAATTTAAGAAGCGTTAGAAAGTTGGGTATCTTCGTAGTCGGGCTTGAGATTGTAGTTTCTCTCGAGCCAACCGTACAGCCTTTGCACGTCGAGCTTGTCGTTTCGAGAATCCAACACTACAAAGGCAATGGTACGCAGTGCTCCTTGCTCGGCTCGAAAACGAAAAAGGAAAATGCCCGTATGCCTCGCCGCTTTCGTATATCCTGTCTTGCCCCCAGCAAAGCTCGTATCCTCAACAAACAAATTTTTGTTCCATAACCCCTGCACCGCAAACGAAATGGTTCCGTACGTTCGCACAACTTCTCCTTTGGTAATTTCAAAAATGGGGGGACGGTTGTTTACCACGTATCTTGCGAGGTGAAACAAGTCTTGCGCTGTGGAAACGTTGCCAGAGTCCAATCCCGAAGGGTCGACAAATTTTGTATCTTGCATTAAGAGCGCCTCGGCTTTTTCATTCATCATGCGAATAGTTCTTTCGCGGCCCAAGAATCCAGCCGTAGCTTCTGCTGCATCGTTGGAAGAAGAAATTAACAAAGGATAAAACAGCTCCACCACCCGGTATCGCTCTCCAAGGAGCAACGCGTCGGTTTCGCCATACGCCTCAAGCATTGCAGGCGTGACTTCTACCGACTTTCGAAGGTCGATATTTTCTGCCACCACCGTAGCGGTCATGAGTTTGGTAAGAGAAGCGATAGACGAAACCCGCTGCGAGTTTTTTTCTGCAAACACAAACCCGGAGTCCAAATCTGTCACTAGGTAGCTCGAGGCTGAAACCAAGGGCGGTTCACCAGACGAAATTTTCTCGTAAGAGTAACTATCGTTTTCCTTGTCGATAACCAAAACCGGCATTGCGGGTTCCGCTGCCGCAAATACTTTTGCCGCATCGGACTCGAGCAACTGCACGCAACCGCCCGAAACGTCGTCGCCGGTCTTTATACCCGACGTATAATAGGTTTCGCCGTGCACATAATATTTTCCGTAAAAATGAATGGCGTAAGGCATATTTACCTCTGCAATGCCTGAATACGCAACTTTATGCATATCTAACACGCTATAGAGGCCGGCCGGGGTGCCGCCCCACCCCTGGGGATCTCCCTTTGCGTAAATGGGAGCTTCGCTGATTGCCACTCCAGCTTTATACACGATAACCTTATTGCTGGAAAAGTTCACCTCAAGAAAATTTTCCTGGGCCTCAACCAACGCTTTTCTTGCTTCTGCCCAACGGTTCAGATACGTTGGGTTTGGTTTTGTTGCGAGATTGAGCGGGAGAATGCTCTCTTTTACCGAAGCTATCGAAGACTCCATAGCTTTGGACCCAAAAGATTGGAACAAAACGCTCCACACCAAAAAAGTGCCTGCTAAAAGCACCAAAGAAATCCCCGCAAGAAAGAACATGCGAGGAATGCTTCTTTTCTGGTTTTGCGCCTCTTGCTCCATACGAGGCGGTCCCAAGGGGATTCGAACCCCTGATTTCCGGGATGAAAACCCGGCGTCCTAGACCGACTAGACGATGGGACCAAAAACCACCTGCTTGTCTTCCATACTTTAGCTTAAAAATTGAAATTTGTAAAGAAAAGAGGTAGAAAAGGGCTATGACGATTTTAGGCATTGAAACCTCGTGCGACGACACCGGAGTTGCGGTTTTGGAAACCACAGAGGGCAAAAACCCGCAATTTGCTATACGCTCAAACGTAGTAGCTTCGCAAATTGACGTACACCAGGAATACGGTGGTGTATTCCCCAGTCTTGCAAAACGGGAGCATATAAAAAATTTACCCATAACGCTCGAGAAAGCGCTCAAGGGAGCAAAAGTAGAAAAAACAGACGCAATTGCCGTAACATACGGCCCGGGCTTGTCGCCCTGCCTCTGGACAGGCATAAATTTCGCCAAAGATTTGGCAAAAGAATGGAACGTACCATTGGTGCCCGTAGATCATATGGAGGGACACCTGCTCGTCGCTTTTCTTGGCGACGAGAATTTTCAATTTTCAAATCCCAATTTTCAAAAACTTTTCCCGGCCGTTGCTTTAATAGTTTCGGGAGGGCACACGCAGTTGGTGCTGGTAAAAGATATCGGCAAATACCAAATGATCGGCGAAACGCGCGACGACGCAGCCGGCGAGTGTTTTGACAAAACAGCCCGCATTCTTGGCTTGCCGTATCCCGGCGGCCCCGCCGTCGCCGCTGCGGCGGCTTTGGCGGGCAAGCCAGCCATTGGTATCAAACTGCCGCGGCCCATGATGCATACCAAAGACTACGACTTTAGTTTTTCGGGCCTGAAAACCGCGGTGCTCTACGACTACAAGGCACGGCC
>DASRUP010000029.1:0-6288 GCA_035655395.1 Minisyncoccota bacterium | reverse complement strand
GTTCTGACACCTGGCTTTTGAGCTCCACCTGCGAAAGCGACTCCACCTCGCCTACCGACTCTACAACCGCGTTTTCCAATCGGTATTCGTCTACATTCAAAAGGCTTACCCGTGGCGTGCGCTCGAGGGTGGGCTCGCCGCTTACCTGTTGCAACAATGTTTGCACCCCCATGCCTGCCAAAACCAGCAAAGCTCCCCCAATTAAGGCAGATTTTATTTTATAGGTCTTTACGTATCGAATGCAAAATCGAATTACAGGTAATTGAGTAATGTCCATAAACCAGCCATATTATACGCTAAAAAAACAAGGAGGTCAAAGACCTCCTCTCTAGCTTCCAATGTCCAACCGAAACGTAGAGTTACGGAAGTTCACTTCAGCCAGTCGTTCGTTCACTTTTTGAGCTGCCTTGGGTAGCGTTCTGCCCCAGCCTAGAACCGTAAGTACACGTCCTCCGGCAGTCTCCACCTTATTGCCAACGCGACGAGTTCCTGCGTGCAGCACTCGCGTACTTGCTTTTAATTTATCGTGGCCCGTTATTTCGTACCCGGTCTTGTACTCCCCTGCGTAAGGGTACCCACCCGAGGCCATTACTGCCCCAACGTAATACATGGTTCTCTTGTAGTATATGGGCGTGCGCGCCAGGTTGCCGTTGATGCATGCGCATATTATCTCGTATGGATCGTTCAAGATAAGCGGGAGCAAAACCTGTGCCTCAGGATCACCAAAACGGCAATTGAACTCAAGAACCTTGGGACCTTCCTTGGTAAACATAATCCCCACATACAGAACGCCCCGATACGCAATACCGCGCCGCACCAGCGCTTGAATCAATGGCCGCACGATGTTATCGGCAATCCACTTACCCAAGGCGGGAGTCCAGCGACGATGAGGAGCATAACTGCCCATGCCTCCGGTCATAGGGCCTGTATCACCAGTCCTCAACCGTTTGTAGTCCCTAACTCCCATGCCGTCGGAACAGTTTTTGCCGTCGACAAAGAAAAAGGCACTCATTTCCTCATCTCCTTGGCCGTCGCCCTCTTCTTTGCGTTGAATAACAATGTGGTCTCCTGCTACGCCGAAACGACGCTCCTCCATGCAAGCCTTAATAGCAGCAACTACTTCTTCGGAGGAGTCGCAAATGAACACAGCATTTCCGTGCTCCCCTAACCCATCGGCTTTTACAACCAAGGGCTCTCCCTTATGCTGCTCGGCGAACGCAAGAGCTTTCGCCTGGCTACCAAAAAGCCAAGTTTCCGGACACGGTATACCTGCTTCAGCCATCAGCTTATAGGCCTTGCCTTTACTGGCTTCGGTATGAAACACAGCATTCTGGCACGGCCCAAAGGTTGGGACTGGCCGTAGCCTTTTCTTAAGCCGATCTGTTAAACCGGCTGCAAGCGCCCGTTCTGTACCGCCAACCACAAGATCAACGTTATGGTCAACCACCGCCTTTTCGATAGCGTCGATATCGGTCGGGTCGCTAATCGATAAGATGGTACCGGCTTGCGCCATTCCATCATTATCCCCGGTAAAGAACAAACCGTCGCATTGAGGACTTTGCCTTAGCCAAAGGCCAAGGGCATGACCTCGTGCGCCATAGTCAACAACTAACGTATTGAATGTATCTGCCACGACTTTCCCTCCGGAGCTAAAAATCAAAACATACGCAAAAAGCGCATGTGCTATAGGTAGGATAGCAAATTTTAGCGGGTTGGCAAACTAGTCCTTGCCGCCCTTGTATGTGTTGCGCTTGGCTAAGTTTTGCGATCGGGTGGGGCGCTTTGCCTGGGTTTTTTTGGCCTCGTTTGCTTTTTGTTTGTATTGAAAACTCGAGGGCGTGCGGTATGTGGTGATTTTTCTCATGGCTTTTGAAAACTCTGGTAATAATTTGCTGTGGTATCCAAACAGACCTTTTGCGTATGATCGCCGAAAGCGTTGCAAAATTGCTTTGCCTGCGTGTCGGAGTGGAAATACGAAATGAAATCTTTTACGGCGCCGATTACGCAATTGGTTTGCTGCCTTTCATCTGTACCCAGCAAGCAGTATGCTTTCGTGCGCGCAACGTCGCTTACCGTGGAACCCGAAGCGTCGCGCCCCACGCTTTGGTAGCAGGTATCCTTATGCTGCTCCTCGATGGTGGAACACTGCGCAAAAGCATCGGCAAAGTTGTATCCATTTACTTTGAGCACATATGAAGTTTGCATTAAGTAGCACGCGTGTTTGTTTTTTTCGGGCACCGCGGTACATGGGTATAAAGGTTCTTCTGGTTTTAAGTATTTGGTAAAATGATTCTCAAAATCGGTTATGACGTTTTCCATAAACACGCCCCCGTAGCACGACTCTTTTTCCCATCCGCCCTGGAGGTTGTCGCACAGCGCCAATGCCTCAAACAACTCGCTTTGCGTAACATACATTACGCCGTGCCCTAACCCATGCACGCAGTTGTAGTAGTCAAAAGAATAGCTTTCTCTCCCCGGAATGCTCTGGCAAATAGAGTTAATCACTCCTGGCAAATCCTCGGGCGCGGTTTCGTACAATATGCCTTCCATTACGCCGTGATAGTATCCAGACCAGCAGAAGTGATCCCCTTTTGTATACGCTTGTGATACATCGGGGTATTTCTTGGTGGCAGCCCGGCCTATAACATGGACTAACGGGTGGCAAAACGCGCGCACGGTGGTATCTTGATCGTACCGTACTTTCAGGTCAACAAACGCTGCCGAAATCGTGCCCGAGGCAACCATATTTTGGTAATGCTTTTCATAGCAGTAAAAGTCCGTGCAGTTAGCTGCCGGCACCTCAGCTGTTTCCTCAAAAGCCGTATCCTTGTTTTCCACTTCTTCAATATGTTCTTGCGAGCGCGGAGGCAAAAGATCAATCCCCTCCTCTGGCGCGGAACCCGCGTCCTGAACAAGTAACGCATCCGCTTCCTTATTGTCAAAAAATCCTTGAGCTAAAAAAATTCCGGCCCCCGCCAGCATACTAGCTCCGATAATCAAAAAGAGATACGTTTTCTTCATTCTTTTTCAAGTTCCAGACACACAGAGTTAATACAATAGCGTTTGCCTCCCTGCCCTGCAGGGCCGTCGTTAAATACGTGGCCCAGGTGCGCGCCACAATTCTTGCACAGCACTTCGGTTCTTTTCATGCCGTGGCTGTTATCTTCTTTGAGTTCAATGTTCGCCAAGTTGGCAGGCTCGGTAAAGCTTGGCCAGCCCGTACCCGAGTCGAATTTGGTGTCAGAAGAGAAAAGCTCTTTTCCGCACGAGGCGCACTTGTACATGCCTTTCTCATGCGAATCCCAATACTTTCCCGAAAAGGCGGCTTCCGTGCCCTTTTCTCGCATTACGCGATATTGTTCTGGCGTAAGCTTGTCCATAAGTTTCCTTTATTCTACCAATTTTTGGCAAGTTGTTGAAGAAGGGGCAGGGCTTTTGCGATTGCCTGTTCCCGGTGCGCGTTGGGAAGCTGCTCTACGGGAATTTCCGCAAGAACTCTGCCTGTTTGCATTTCCTGAAATAACGAGCGAAACGGGTACCCCGCGACAATCGGGTTGTACGGCTTTTCCACAATTTTCCCTTCGAGCGTGCCTGAAAACGTCTGCACATTCTTGCCGTCTGCGGTTACGGCAAGCACAGCCGTAAGTCTGGCGGTGCGTTTTTCTAGGGCAATACCTTCCATGCGCTCTAACGTGTATTGCACAAGCTCTCCGTCTGTGGCTTCGTGGCCCGGCCAGCGCCTGGAATGCACGCCAGGCTCCCCGCCCAGGGTGTCGATTTCCAATCCCCCGTCGTCGGCTAGCGTGGGCATGCCGCCCGACTTTTCAAAATAAAATTTTGCCTTGAGTATGGCGTTTTCCGCGCACGTGGCGCCTGTTTCTTCGGGTTTGTCTGTAATGCCAGCTTCCGCAAGCGTAACAAACTCAACACCCGCTTTACCCAGCAAGTGCCTATACTCCCGGATTTTGCCCTCGTTTGTTGTCGCCAGCAAAAATTTCATACACTCTATCCTACCAAAAATCAGCCAAAATAAAAAGCCGGCGGTTGCAGTACGCATTCTCCGTCAGCCAAGATACTTTTGTACCCTAAAGAGCTGCGACTAGTTCACGCACGCGATTCACCGCATTTTCCCAATTCCGTTTATGACTTTCTGTGGCAGGATCAAGAATAACTTGCTGTGTCCAACAGTACAAGGAGTCTCGAGCCGCCTCGAGCGCTGCCCGTTTATCGAGTAAAACCTCGAAAACTCGCGAACGCCAATAGTGGAGAGCTCCTCGATGGTGCCAATTACGATCAATGCCGTAACGAGCCCTAGCAACATCGTATAACCCAAGCGCGATTATCAAATCTTCTCTGCCGCGAGCTTTATGAAAAAATACTCGTCCAGCGTTGTGGTAAAGGTTTGCCATTTCCACTGTCGTATCGCCAGTGAATCGCAGCACCCCTTCCATTACTTGCTCGTGGGAAATGGTACTCTCTTGGTCGCGCGCTCGAATGGTAAAAGCGTTTTGCGCATTTACGCTATCACCTAGTTCCCGGATGAGTTCGCCAAGAGCAAGATCGTCTTTGTCGATATAGGCGGCTAAGTATGCCAATCCTTCTCGGGCAAAACGTACTTGCCCTGCCTCTTGCCATAGTTGCCTGGCAGTTTCGTATTCTCTTTTTCGATAACGACACCAGCCGGCAAGAGCTAAAAGCTCGCTTCTTTCCGGGTCGTCTTGTGCGTGGCGAACAAGTTCGTTTTGGATCGCTACAAGGCAGTTGTCGAACTCTCCCCGATCGTAATAAAGATCTTTCAGTTCTGCTGCAGTGGGCATCGCCCCTCCCTCATTCCCAGAAGTTTGTAACGATATTGTACAACGAATTTAATTCTACGTCAAACAACAACTACTTTAGGAGATGCGCGTATTTCTCCTGGAGTTTTTGGATTTTGGGATCGATAACCACCTGACAATAGGGAGCTTCTTTGTTGCGGTTGTAATAATCTTTGTGGGAAGCATCTGCCTCGTAAAAAGCCTCCAAAGGCTTTAGTTCCGTAACAATGGGAGCTTTGAAAACTTTGTCGTCTGCAAGCTTTTGCATAAACTTTTCTGCTTCCATTTTTTGCTCCTCACTCGTATAAAAAATGGCAGAACGATACTGCGGCCCTATATCACTCCCCTGCCGGTTCATAGTGGTCGGATCGTGCGTCGCGAAAAACACCGACAGCAAGGTGTCGTATGAAAGAACTGCAGGATTGTACTCCACTTTTACTACTTCCGCATGTCCGGTTTGGCCGCTCGACACCTGCTGGTAGCTCGGATTTTCCATACTCCCACCCGCGTATCCGGAAGTTACACTTTGCACTCCCTTCAAACGCTGGAACACTGCCTCGCCACACCAAAAACACCCGCCCCCAAATACCGCTGTTTGAAATTGCACAGAAGCCATATCTATTATTTTACCTTTGCAAACAAATACGCGTCAATAAACTTTCCGTTTTTCAAGTACTCTTTTTCGAGGAGCCCTTCGAGCCTGAACCCTGCTTTTTCAAGTACGCGCTTTGAGCCTTTATTGGGCAAAAAAACTTTGGCCTCGATTCTTCGCAAGCCAAACTCTTTAAATCCAAGCTTTGTTATTGCGTAAATTGCCTCAACCATAAAGCCTTGGCCCCAATAGGCTTCGCCCAACCAAAACCCTATGCGGGCTTTGTGGCCTTTGCGAATCCCCCGCAGACTAACTCCGCCAATGGCTTCGTTTTCGCGCGTGATCACAAACGAGATTTCTGTTTTCCCCTGTTTCTTCGCCAAAATAGTTTGCCCCGTTTCGAGATCTTCTTTGCTGTAGGGATACGGAATCCCACTCGTCCAGCGCGAAACTTTGGGATTGTTGATGTTGGCCAAAAAAGATTCCTCGTCTCCTTTTTTGTACTGCCTGAGAAGCAGGCGTTTGGTACGTATTTGCTTTGCCATAACCTAACCATAGCAAAGAGAAAAAAGTTATGCTATAGTAGTTGCGACGCATTCCTATGATAAAACTCGCTTCTATAAACATCGAACTCGACAAACATCTCGACCTGGTAGAGAATTTTCTGAAAGAGGAGCAGCCAGATGTGGCGTGCCTGCAGGAAATATACGAAACCGATCTGCAAAACCTGGCAACAAAGCTTGGCATGACTCCCCTTTTTGGCCAAATGGCTTTGATGGGCCGTTTCCCTTTTGGCATTGGCATACTTTCCCGGGTACCTTTTGAAAGCGTATCACGGGCCTATTACTTTGGCGACAAGGAAACCGCCCCCACCCATACATA
>DASRUP010000028.1:0-3949 GCA_035655395.1 Minisyncoccota bacterium | reverse complement strand
ATACCATTTATGTACACTTTTAAGTCTGTCTGGTCGTAAGTACACAAAACATGCTGCCAACTGCCCAAAGAAAGAGCAACGGAACTGGTGGCGGCAGTCTGCCACGAAGAACCGTTGTGAATCTGGCACAACAGATTTCCCGAAGCGTCCGTAACAAGACGCATTTCGTCATTCTTAACTATTAGGGCTTTCGTGGCTATGGATGAAGATGGATTTACCCACGCGCTCACGGTAAAATTATCAGCAATGGTGTTAAAAGTCGCCGATGATCTGAAAGCAGAGGCTATAATCGCCCAGCTGTGGCTTACGTCGCCTGACCAGGACATGGTTGTAGCTCCCGCCGAGGGCTGAACCTCTGTAGACATGGCCATAAGGTTACCCGTGTCAGGAGCAAGCTCCATGCGCTCGGTTTGGTTGGCGCCCGGTGTAATGTCTTGATCTGTTTCATTTCTGTGTCCCACCGCGTCAACAACAATCGCGCCATCAGTTACAGTTGTTACATCCACGCTCACGCTTGTGGCTGATGTATTTGTCGAATTTGTAGCCTCGGGAGCTGCCTGAACAAGCCCGTGCAGCGACACCGCCCCTGTTATCCTGGAGCCCTCGGAAGCAGCGGAAAATGAGGCCACAATGTTATGCGTACCGCTGTCAGGACTTAAAAGATACCACTGTTCTACCCGCACCGCGCCGTTTGTTTCGTCGTCCACTTTTGTTAAAGCGGTCCCGTTGTAGGTAATGCCGCTTACCGTGGGACTGTTGCCTAGCCCCCGAATATATACGCCTACTACCAAAACACGGTCATTTCCAGTCCCCACAGTATGCGACCATGTAATATTTTCATCGCCCGCGCCGTCGCTCGACTCTGAAGCCGAATCGAAATGGGAAAGGCTTACGGCGTCCCCTGAACCGTCGAAATCCAGGGCGGTGCCAAACTGCCCGGCGGCAAATGTCGCACCGCTAACTTTACCATGATTGTTGTTCCCTGTTGCGTCAAACAAAATCGAACCTGATCCTTCATCCATTTTCAAATGAATCACCGGCCCGCCGTGGTTATACAAAAATTTTATTTCTGCGGCGGACAGCGCGCGGTTGTATATGCGTACCTCGTCAATTCTCCCCTCGTGGTTGCCTGTTCCCTCAACTCTTCCAATATCCAGGTCGCTTGCGTTAAGGGACGTTCCAGTGGTTACTGCCACATACTGCCAGGAACCCGCGCTCACCGTAGAAGACTCCGCCCCGTCAACATATATAGTAGGGCTGGTAAAACCCTGGGCTGTTACGGTGCCGGCGTTTATCCAGATGTATGCCGTGCCGTTGAGGTCCACCGGATATTCCGTGGTAGTCGTGGGATTCACCCAGAAGGCCACTGTGTTTACTGTGCCAGGGCCGGCTCCAACGTCCACAAAATCGCTTGAGCCGTCGAAATCCAAAGCGCCTCCATTGCCGGCTTTGCCCGAGGTCCACACGGGAACACCCGTAAGCGTGCCGTTGTTTCCCTGATCAGAACTATCTGCCGCAGTCAATCCGCTTCCTTCTTCGAACGCCCAATAGCCCACCAAGCCGCGGGTGGTGTCGTTGGCGTTTATATCTCCCCCGCCGCCGAAATAACCGTTCAACGCCAAAGTTCCCCCCGTAAGCGCGAGGACAGCGATAGTGATTATGGCGGCTATGAGAAATTTACGAGGCATTATAACTGTCATTCTTCCTGTTCAATTTCCTCTGGATTATCCTGAATAGGCGGCGTGCTGGGCTGGCCAATTCCATCGAGCGCGGCTCGGCCCGCCGCCAGGTTCGACAAAATCGTACGCACTTCCTGGTTGTCGGGATTAAGCGCGGCAACCGCGGCAAACTCGGCTATGGCGTCCTGCCTTCTGTCCAGCCGGTCGTACACCAACCCCAGCATATACCTGGCGTTCGAATACCGCAGATTTACGCCCTTGGCCCGCTCAAATTCGTCACGCGCTTTTCCCAACTCCTGCTGACGGTAGTACAAAACGCCCAGCTGAAACGCCAGTCCCGTATCGCCAGGCGTCACCAGTTTTGCATCCTCAAGCTTCCGAATTGCTTCTGCCTGGTTTCCCATCTGGTCGTAGGCCACTGCAATCAAGTAATGGGCCGGAGCATAATCAGATTTCAACGTAATAGCCTTTTCCAGATACTCAATTGCTTCCTGTGCTTGCGAACTTAAAATTTTTACTCGTCCCAGCTCGGTCAAAGGAAACGGAGACGCGGGTTCCAAAGCAAGCGCCTGTTCGTAGCTCGTCACGGCAAACTTTTCTGCTTCGGGCAGCGCCCCGATTAAATTGCGATATATTAACCCGCGCACATTCC
This sequence comes from Minisyncoccota bacterium, assembly GCA_035655395.1. Taxonomy (GTDB): domain Bacteria; phylum Patescibacteriota; class Minisyncoccia; order Minisyncoccales; family UBA10102; genus DASRUP01. The sequence continues at coordinate 1,618 of DASRUP010000028.1, read as the reverse complement.
AGTTTGCCACATTGCGCGGCGCCGCATTTGTTGCCTGCTGCACTGCCCGAGTTGCCCTGTCCACCGCAACCTCTATTTGCTGCCTCCTCACATCCTCGGGCAAAGTTTGGTTGGTAACAATTTGATTTGCCTGTTCCAAATAGAGCTGCCCAAGGTCTCGCCAATATACGTCCGCCGAAGCATTCAACTCTGTTGCATGCTCAACTTTTGCAATCGCCTCTTCTATATTCTCCTGGCGAGATGTCTGAATTCCCCTGGTGTACTCCACTTCGGCATAGTACTTTTGCGCTCCCACAATAAACAACCCAAACTCGGCCATTAATACAATAAGAAGCCCCAACGACCCGGCAAACCCCACATAAGAAGGACCTCGTTTAAACGAGATTACGTGCATTTTTTTGCCTGTGAGAAACACCAGGCAAGAGGCCAGTATCCAAAAAGTAAACCAGAATACAAAATTTGCAGGATACAGAAAGAAGCTCAAGGAAACCCCCGCAAAGGAAGCCAGTATTCCAGCGCCGAGAGCAAGAGCAGCGCTGTCTTCTTCCGTCAAAAGTCGCCTTATCCCCAAAAATAAGCCTAACCCAATCATTCCTAAAAGCGCAAAGACCCCCAGGGTTCCTTTGGTAACCAGCCAGTCTAATATTTCGGCGGCGCCCTTTTCAAAACGCGCGCTCCAAAATATCGTATCGTTAAGCGAGGCGTCGCGAAATTTGGTGTAGTCGAACACAAAGGTTCCCGGCCCCGAGCCCACTGCAAGACTCAACGGATTTTCTCCTGCCATTCCTTGCACAATTGCAAGTTCTCCGCGCCAGGTCGGTGAAATCTCTGCCTGCCTCTCGGGAGCTCCCGGGATTCCTACGCCGTTTACCACAAGAAAAAAGAAACCTACCAGGATAAAAATCATGGGTAGAGAGATCCTCCCAAACTGTTCCCGTTTGCGCGCGTTCCACATGTCGAATCCCAGCAACACAACCAAACCTGTAATCATAACAATCCATGCGGCCTCAAAATTAAGAAGCAAAAGAGAGCCAAAGAGCAGAAACGCGGCTGCCCAAAGAACTCCCCGCCATACCCGGCTTGCAAAAGAAGCCAGACTCCAAGCCAACGGCAGCAAAAACGCGGCGAAAATGCCAACACTGTTCGTGCTTCCAATAGTGTTAAATGTTTTTACTCCGGAAAACTCAAACGGAAGAAACGCAATTCCCTTCATTTGCGCCAAAGCATACAGAGTAGCTACGGTCCCCGAAACCACAAATCCGGAAAGCAGATACGAGAGTTGCTTTGTGTCTTTCACGACGTGCGAAAGAAGAATGGCAAACAGAAAAAACCCAAAAAGAGAAAGGAAGTTATCTGTCACATCCAGCGGCCAGCCCCAAAAACTTCCGTATTGCCAAAGCGAAAATATTGTGGAAATTCCCGCGGCGAAAAGCACGCCTGCTCCCGCAAGAAGGAGCCAGCTCTTCTGAACACGCAATTCTCCCTCTTGCACCTGCTTTGCCAGCCACGCGGCAAAGCCGGCGAATACAAGAACTATTAACAAGGCTTGCTTTTGATACCCCAGCACGTTCTGCGTAACAGGCAAAAACCACAAGGGAAGCAGCACGACCAGCGCGTA
>DASRUP010000027.1:0-8607 GCA_035655395.1 Minisyncoccota bacterium | reverse complement strand
TGGCCTTCTTTTGTGCCAAATACCGAATAGTCGGCACGCTTTCTGCAATGCGAAAATCGTCGTGAATTATTCCGTCTGTAATCGGCACGTTTACGTCGAGGCGCACAAGCACGCGCGACCCTTCTTGGATAGGAAGATCCTCAAGCGTCTTCATTGCTATTGATCAAAGTAAATAGTTTGGCCTGGTTCAAGTACGCCCTTTTGCGAGGTTTGTTCTTTGGCTGCCTTTGCGGCCTGCGGTTTGGTTTGCACTTTGTCTAAAGCCTGGCGCAAAGCAGCCTGCAGCCCTTCCCGTTCCACTGCTTTTCTCTCCTGTGGCGCACGAGCGCGCGGGGGCTGTTTTTTCTGCGCGTACAACGGATTTGGTTCTCTGCTTTTTAACTCCTCCAGGGAAACCGATTCTCCTTTTTCAGGCGCTTCTTCTACGGTCTGAACCTGGGGCGGCAAGGAAGGCTGCGGCACGGGTTGAGGCGGGGCTGGGCGCTGCTGCTGCAGTTTCTTGCGGCAGGATTTGCAATACACGGGGCGCTTGCCGTCTGGAGGGAATACCACCTTGGTGTCTTTTCCGCAATTGGAACATCTTGCGTCGTATAAAACCTGGGGTTGCGCAGGAGGTGGCGGAGGAGGCGCGCCAGCCAACTCTTCCACTCCAGACCATTTGGTAATACGGTCTTCCACTTCCTGCTGGGTGGTTCCGTAGGTGTCGCGCGAAAATTCAATAATTTCTGACCGGCAGGATTCAGGCTGCCTGGGGGGAGGCGGAAGCGTTTGTGCAGAAAACGGCCGGCCTGCGATTCCGTCGATCATAAGCTTTACGTAAATGGTATATTTGCCGAGGTTTACGAAATCCGCCTGAACGAACTCTGGAGAAAATTCTTTTTCAAACACCTCCGCGTCTTCGGCGCCCACGCGGAATGTTACCAGGGTGCCCACGTTGCCAAACACGGCATCTTCCACGGTTTCGTCGAGCTGCGTAATATACTGGTGGCTCAAAATTAAGCATAAACGGTACTTTCTCGCTTCAGACAAAATGTTCACAAAGCTTTCCGTGGCAAAGTTCTGGAATTCGTCGATGTACAGGAAAAAGTCGTTTCGAGCCTCTTCTGGTATATCCACCCTCGACATGGCCGCTAACTGAAGCTTGGTAATTAAAAGTCCCCCCAAAAGCCTTGAGTTGTCTTCGCCAATGCGGCCTTTGGAAATGTTCACAAGCAGGATTTTCTTGGAGTCCATGAGCTCCCGCATGTCCACGGAGGAATGCGTCTGGCCCACAATATTGCGTATTAAGGGGTTCGAAATAAACTGCCCTACTTTGTTTTGAATGGCGGCCGTTGCCTCCACTTCGTAGCGCTGGGTGTACCTTGAGTACTCCTGCAGCCAGAACGTTTTCACCACAGGGTCATGCACTTTTTCGATTACCTCTGCCCGATAGTCGCTATCTGACAACATGCGGTTAATCCCCAAGAGCGTGGATCCGGGGTATTCCAGCAACGCCAATATCACATTGTTTAAAATGTATTCCATGCGGGCAGACCATACATCGGGCCAGATTTTTTTGAACACCGACATTAAACCCGAAGCCACCATGTGGCGCTTTTCCGGGTCCACCTGCTCCATTACGTTGAATGCCAAAGGAAACCTGGTGTCTGCAGGATTAAAGTACACCACGTCTTTTACTCTTTCTTTCGGCACGAAGTCCAAAAGATCCTCCACCGCCTCTCCGTGGGGATCTACAAATCCCATACCGTATCCGCTTTTGATATCCTGCACCGCCATGTTCTTTAACATTTCGGTCTTACCCATGCCGGTTTTTCCTATAGCATAAAAGTGGCGGCGGCGGTCGTCTAACTTAATGCCAAACTTCCTCTGTATGTTCCGGAAGTTGGTTATTCCAAAAAAGTTGATTGGGGTTGCTTGCTGTTGCATAACGTATTACTCTTCTGCCCAGGGAAGTTGGGAAGGAGCTTCCCCCTTTCGGATTTCCACCCGCGGAACAGTAGCGGACGGGAATGCAATCCTTCCCGGGAAATGGAAGAACGACGCCATCTCCTCGATATTAAGCCTGAAAGTTCCTCCTGATCTCGGCCAGCTAAAGTTATCGCGCGACAAGTACACACGGAACAAACGGCGCCTCCGGATATACCTTCTTCGCTCGTCGAGGAAAAAGGACCGCACCGTATATACCTTTGTCGTTTGTATGGCCCGCATAAAGTTGAGGTTGGCCGTATTAAACTGCTGAAAGTAGGTAAACGGCAACACTTTGGTAACGCCCAAATACTTTTCGGTTCTCGCAAGATAAATAAAGCGAAGGGTGGTTACGAAAATCTGCTTTGATATTTTTTCTTCGATAGCTCCAACCACTTCACGTTCTCCGGTAGTTAAGCGGAGCTCCGGAGCCAAAAGACCCTGCTCTTCTTCCACTCCGCCTATGAGCCTGGGTTCTACTGGCTGGCCGGTAAAAAGCGTAGCGCTTACCGCCCGTAAATCTTCGGTAACGGGAATGGTTGCCGGCTTGCCCGATGAGGGAATCCGGTGCACGAGCTTCTCCACCTCCTTTTTGCCCTCCTCCACAAAGGGAGTTTCGTCGGGGGCACGGGGCGAAAGAAGGAACTGTATCCACAAATGTTCTCCCTCGCCAAGCTTCGCCATTCCCTCTATAAGCGCGGCTATAGGGTCTACCCGTGTCTCTTCTTTTATTTCGGTCGCAGTTTCCTCGAAAAATTTGCGATACGTGCGAAAGGGATATATATCGGGCTTGCCGGGCTTTAGAGTGGCCCCCCACATTTTCCAGTCTTTATTGGGCACATTTCGGGGAACTGATCTGGTGTAATCCTCGACTTCGATTAACTCGGCGTCGGGAAACTGGGAGTAAAGGCCGGCTTCAACAATTCTCCGCGATTCTTCGGGAAGCCTTATGTAAAAGTGCGGCGCCCCTTCGGTTGAAACCATTTCAATGGAAAAACCAAGCTGGTATTCCCCGTCAATCCATTTTTCCCTGAAGTTCGGGGGATCGTGTATCTGCCACCAAACCGCAAATACGCTTTCCATTGCTTTGATGGGTTTTTGCACGTCGGGAGGAAATTTGACTTCCAGCACGATACGCCGCACGGTAACGTCGAACGTGTACATTCGCCACCACTGCCAATAATACTTTGCGTGCGGCAAAAGCAAAAAAGGCAAAAACACCCACCACCATGTTTTCACAAACACCCAAAGAAACTGAATAAAGGGAAAGAGAATTTGAGCTACAGCGTCTGCCATAGAAAACAAAAAGCCACGTTTCAGTCTTTCTCTATTATACTATACGTGGCTTTTTTACGAAACAAGGTGGTAGTTCCCCCCCTGGTCCCGCAGGAATGCTCTTTTATCCTGCAAGTTCAGCAAGATGGTGCTTTCTTTCACCTGGCGTTGCGCCAGCGTTTTTTGGATAATCTTTTCCTTGTCCATCGCCTCGCCGTTTTCTTTCAGGATCTCGCGAATCACATCTTTTACGGTTCCCGGCTTATATCCCCATTCAGAAAGCCCGTAAGTTCCCCTTCCCACCAAAATAAAGCGCGGGTCTTTGATAAGCTCGTTGTGCACGGTTTGGGGCAACACCGACTTTTTCTTCTGGTCGACTAAGGACTCCTGGAGCTGCTCGATTAACTGGGTAACGTCGATAAAATGCAAGGGCTTGGTGGCGTTCTTTAACACCACATACGCTTTGTCGCGCATACCCTTAGGGTATACTTCAGGCCATTCTCGCAACCCCCATTTTCCGTTGTAGGCTTGCGTAATGAGCTTGGAAACTTCTAGTAGCGAAGCCAGTGTGCGAGGGTTCAACTTTTCGGTCTCGATTTCGCCATGCGCCTTTCTCAATTCGTCGAAATGCAGAGCTTCTTTGCGTTCCTGCAGGAAGTGTAAAATCTTGTCTAACACCGAAGGACTTGCTTCGACCACTTCTTTCCTGCTTGCCCAGAAAGGATGCACATATTCGGTTTCCTTGTGCTTGTAAAACTGGTCGCCCAGGTGCAAAAGGAACACCACATGGTTGCCTGCTTTTTGGGCCTGGACAGCTTCAACCAAAAGATCCTGGCGCTTGAGATACCCGGAGTCTTTAAGAATGTCGGACAAAAGCTCAAAAATTGCCTCAAGCTTTTCTTGCTCGCGATTCTCTTTGGCAGCCTCTTTTACCTGGCGAATGCCGTCTTCCACGATTTGGCGCACCCGTTCCCTTGTAATCCCGTGGCTCTGGCCGATAGCCTCAAGGGTTTGGGGTTCCTCTTCTTGGAGCCCAAATCGCCTCACCAGAACGTCCTTGGTGCGGGGGGGCAAACCTGAAACTAAGGTTATGCTGATTTTTTGATACGGGAATTGCATTTATAGATTAAACCAAATTTATGTTAATATGTCAACCCCTGTCAAGAGGCCCCCTTTCCGGCCCATTTCACCAGGATTACCGGAGCCAAAAACAGGGAAGACCAGGTGCCCGCCACCATACCCACGATAAGCGTAAGAGCAAAAGGCTGCAGGGTGGCGCCCCCAAAGAAGTAAATGGCGACTACCGCCAGCAGCGTGGTAAAAGAGGTGTTAAACGAGCGCGAAAACGTCTGGCGCAAGCTTTTGGCCACCGTATGAGCAAAACTATCCCCTGTTTTTTTCAAAAGGTTTTCCCGGATGCGGTCGAATATCACCACGGTGTCGTTAATGGAATATCCTACGATGGTAAGGAGCGCCACCATGACAGGAATGGTAATTTGCATGCCCTGGAAATGGCCAAGAAAAGCAACCGTGCCCAAGGGAATAACAACATCGTGCACAAGGGCCAAGAGCGCCACCAGGCTCCACTGCCACGAGCGGGCCGGCTTTCGCACCTTGCGGAACGCGAAAGTCACATACAAGGTAATTGCCAGCAAAGAAACCAGCGTAAGCGTAAGCGACTTTTCGGTAAGCTCTCTTCCGATAACCGGCCCTATAGACTCAAAACGCTGCTCATCTACGACTGCTTGAGGCCTGCCTTGCTCCAGCGCAGAGAGCACCTCCTGGTGCTTTTCTTCTGGAAGATCTTGCATGCGCAAGAGCACGTTGTTTGCCCCTACGGGCTGCACCGAGCTCACCTGCACTCCCAAGGGAGCCAACCATTCCTGAATTTGCGCATTGGAAGGGCGATCCTGGGAATATCGAACCTCAAGCAAACTGCCGCCGGTAAACTCAATACCGAGCTCCAAACCAAACCACGCAAGACTCACTATACTTGCCCCAACCAGAACTACCGATAAAGCCAAAAAGATTTTTCCCAGTCGAAGAATATTCATAGCGTTAACTCCAAAGCCTGCGCACCTTTTCCAAAGGAGTGCCGGCAAAGAGCCGCAAAAAACTTTTTGTTACCACAACCGCAGAAAACATGCTTACCAAAATGCCAATCGAAAGCGCCAACGCAAACCCCTGCACAAACGACGTGCCAAACCAAAACAGAATAAGCGCTATTAAAAGTGTGGTAATGTTGCCGTCCCGAATGGCCGGCCACGCCCTTTTAAAACCTTCTTCCACGCTTTGAGCAAAACTTTTTCCTTCCTGCAACTCCTCACGCATCCTGGAAAAAATAAGGATATTGGCGTCTACCGCCATTCCTATGGACAGAATGAGTCCCGCAATTCCCGCCAGGGTAAACGTAAATCCAAGAACCTTAAAAATAAACAAAAGGAATATGCCGTAAAACACCAAGGCGATACTCGCTAAAACTCCGGGAAGCCGATACATAAAAGTCATAAACACGATAACCAGCAAAAGCCCTGCCATGCCTGCCCGCAAGCTCTGCTGTAAGGAAACACTGCCCAAAGTAGGCCCTACCTGCTGTTGGGAAAGCAATTCGATAGACACGGGTACCGCGCCCGCATTTAAATCGCGAACCAATTGCTGGGCTTCCTCAACGGTATAGCTGCCCGTAATCTGGGCTTGGCCTCCTGCAATTTGCGACTGCACAATAGGCTCAGAAAGCAACTGGTTGTCCAGAAAAATGGCTACGGGGCGCCCTATGTGGCGGCCGGTAATTTCTTCAAAGAGGCGAGCCCCCTCGCTGTTAAAGGTAAGGTTGATAACGGGTTCCTGCGCAAATTGCTCAAAACCAACATCTGCTCTTTGGAGCAGGCTTCCGTTTAGGCCGGTTTCCTGGAAAGGCTCTTGCAGCTCGCCCTCACCTGTCTCAAAAACTTTATCGTTGCTCGCCAAAATCTCCTCGTAGTTGTCTTTGGGCTCGCGGAATTCCAAAAGCGGAGCCCTGCCGATTAAGTCTATTGCTTCTTGAGAATTTATAACCCCTGCGATTTCTACGATAAGGCGCCTTTCGTCTCCCCTACCTTCGGTTTGCACCAAAGGTTCAGATACCCCAAAAAAGTTTACGCGCCTCTCAATAACGTCGCGTAAACCCTGCATAGCAGCGTCGTACTCCAAAGGATCCACCTTGGAAAGGTCTGCCTGGTATACCAAATGAACGCCTCCCTGCAAATCGAGGCCGAGGCGAAAAGGAATGGTAGGCACTTGCACGCCCCCTGGCACCTTTTGCAACCATGGGTTTATGTAATCTGGAAAGTCAAAAAATCCGGCGAGCAATGCCGCCAGAACAATAAGCGCCACAACTGCAACGGTCTTCCATCTTTTCATTGCCTCCCACTCTATCATATTGTTGACAAAACCTCAAGTCGCGCTATAACCCAGCCAAAAATGCGGCGACAATGGCGATAATAAAAATGCCGTCGAACACGCCGGCTCCCCCAATAGACATTACTCCCTGCCCCTGGCGCATTACCCGCGGCAAATGCAGCAAGTCTGCCCCAATAATCACGCCAAACACACCCGAAACAAATGCCACGGGAGCCGCCTGGTCGCCAGCCAAGATCAAAGCAATCAACGTGGCAAAAAGGGCAGGCAAAAGCGTAGGCAAGCCTATCCCCTTGCCCGGCATAAACCTCGCAAGCGCAAAACAAATAACAATCATAATCGCGCAAGCCGTAAGCGTTTCTTTGAGAGGAGCGAATTGCAGCAGGTACAAAGCAAGAAACAAAGGTATAAGCGCCCCTCCCACGTTTATGGAGAGCCCTTGTGGCATATACCGTTTTTGGCGAATCAATCCAAAGAACCGTACATCCTGCGTTTCCACCAGCCTCCGCCTCCCTAATGGAATATTCGCCACAGAACCAACCAGCATTGCCAAAAGAATGGCAATAACCACGCCGGGCGGCAATCCAAACGCCTCAAAGCTCTCGGTTACGATATGAAGAAACCCAAAAATCACCAGAAAGGGCAACGCCAGAATGATCGCCAAAATAATCAAAAAAATTGCCATACTATTCCCAGCCATGCTCGCTATACATGATGTTTTGGTCTATGTATTCGAGCACATTACGGAGATGCGGGATAAGGTTTTCGGGAAGATTATCTCGCTCAAACCAGCTTAAATCGTCGCACTTATGCGGTTCCATATTCTGTACTTCGCCGTCCCATCGCCCTGCAACAAAAAACACGTCTGCCCGCTCGCTATCTTCTCCTTTCCGATGCATAAAATGAGCAAAACGAATATACTCTGGCTTCAACTTAAATCCTGCCTCTTCTAAAGCCTCTCTAATAATACCACTGCTATAGGATTCATTCTCTTCCACGTGCCCGGAGACAAATCCGTAACTACCATCATAATGGCCTGTATTCAACCTCCTCTGCAGCAAAATCTTGTTTCCGTCTCTTAAGATAATGTATGCTGCTGGAACAATCTTGTGTCTTTCTTTATTTGTCATACCTTGCTTATAGCAAAATCCCGCCTTTCTTTCAATTCTAGCAAAACAAAAACAACCTCTTCTGAAAGTTGTCGTCAATGTTTTTAAGGTTGGGGGAAGGAAAGAAAGACTTGACACCATCTATCATCCTCTTCCCCCTCCCTTTTGGCCGAGCTCGGTCTGGACACCATGTACGGCAAGCGTTTGGAGCTGGCTAAATTCCGTAGGCCAGTTCTTCGTCAGGACCATCAACGCGAGGTTTTTTGCCACTCTTACTCCCGGTAGCTTGCTCGGCTAGGTACGAGGCCCCCAGCTGGGCTATATACGAAGTTGCATTCTGCACCTCCTTTTATAGGTAGCATTATTGCAATTCTCGTTTACCCTGTCAAGGCGCTTGCTCCCCATCGAGTGTGTGCCACAGGGCGCGGCTGGCATAGCTACGAAAAGGCGACCAGCGAATGGCAATTGCCTCCACCGCTTTTTGCTCGGGGTCTTCAAGGCTATACAGTCTCTCCACCGCCCTTCGCAAACCCAAGTCCCCGTGCGAAAACACGTCGGGCCTGGCCAACGTAAAAATCAAAAACATTTCGGCAGTCCATCGGCCAATGCCCTTAATTTTGGTAAGCTCGGCGATTACCTCTTCATCTTGCATTTGCAAAAACTTGCCAAACGCAATCTCCCGGCTTTGCGTTTTCTCTGCCAAATCTTTCAGAGAGCGCACTTTTGCCCATGAAGTGCCCGCGCCCCGTATCTTCTCCTCGGACAAGTTCAACAGATGCTTCGCGCTCACTCTCTTTCGCGGGAACAAGGCAATAAATCTTTGCTCAATGGGAATCGCAGCTTTGTTGGAAAGCTGTTGGCC
>DASRUP010000026.1:0-14171 GCA_035655395.1 Minisyncoccota bacterium | reverse complement strand
GTTTTCGGGTCGGTCGGCAGGGCTGCCGTCACCCTCTGGCAACGGATTTATGGTCATGGAGCCAAAGCACCATGCCTTGCCAATGTAGTATGTTTGGCTGCCTTCCAATGGCTCGTCGCCAAACAATGCATTTCCGGAAATGTCTGCCAAGGGCAGCGCAAATCCGTTTAGCCCTGCGAGAGTGGCCTCAATGACACTTTCGTCTTCTTCACCTTGCTCCAACACGTTGTCGCCGTCATCCTTCCACCAAATAAAGTTAATGGCTTCTGCAAGCTCACCAACATCACCAGTATAAGGGTCTTCGTCGTCGAGCTCTGGCTCTGTGGAACCATTGTCTTCGTTGGCTGTGAGTGCAATATCCATGCACGCCCAGGCATCGTTGTCGTCCACGTGAATGGAAATGGTATCTTCTCCTTCGTCACCCGGCTTCAAATCGAGGAAGTTGAAGAAAAGATGCCCCGTTCCATCCAAGTCGTCCAGTTCCCAACTGGTTCCTGGATTAAACGCATTGTTGTAGTAGCTTTCGTTATCGATTTTCAAGTCGATAGCGCCGGCACTAAACGTATTCCCACTGGAAGTTTCCGTGTCAGACAAGAATGCTCCTGTCGCGCCGGCGATCACAGCGCCTACAGCTACCACAACAGCCAAGCTGAATAAAATCTTTTTCATTTCAGTAGGTTACTTATTATTTCTCGTACTTTTGTTTTCCGGAGCGGAGACCCTTCCCCAAGCCCCCGCCCCAGAAATACAGTCGCATCAGACTATAGTGTTGACGCATCGGCCACTTCTGTGTTCGTAATCGTACAAGTTTTGTTGTCGCCCGGATTCAGAGTAACATTTCCCGCAGCATCACAGTCTCCACTAATGGCAGAGCTATACCCAGCCACAGCAGTCTCACTTACAACATGCGCTCCTGTCCCAAAGACATTAGCCACTCCACTTACAACTGCAGTTGCGTCAACAAACAGGTCAAAGTCACCTACGCCCAAGTCTTGATCGAATGCAGTACTAGGAATAACCTCTTTAATAACCGTAAGTTGAGCTGGCTCTTCTTGTTGCTGTGGTACGCACTGGAAGTCATCGTTGTGTCGCGCCTGTACTGCTCGGAATGAAACATTGAGCATTGCCTGGTCAGTCTGCGGTTCGTTCCCCACTCCTTCGCCATCACAAGCGTATCCGCCATCAGATGGTTGCCCAAGAGTTCCGTTACCCACATTACCTGCACCTTCGTTATCACCGGCTGGTGTCATTTGATCACCAAAACCGTCTTGTGGGACTGGCGCTGGAGTTATATCTCCAAAGCACCATGCTTTCCCAATGTACAGAATTTCGTCCTCTTCATCGGTCAAAATTGGATCATCTGGATTGCCGGTCCAAATATTTCCATTTGAATCCGCAAGAGGAACTGTCGCGGTGTTACCTACACCAAGGCTCCCAAGTTTTCCTGCTGGAAGCGGCGTTTCGTCGTCTTCAAGTACGTTATCGCCATCGTCTGCCCACCAAAGGAAATCAATTTCCTGCGCAAGATCGCCAAGGCCTGGCCCAGGATCCACACAAGCGCCGTTTTCCGCATCAACATCGTTTTCTGGTTCTGTGCAAGACATATCATCATTCTTTGTCAATGTTACATCTGCACAAAGCCATGCTTCGTTGTTTGTTATGTGGACGCTAATGGTATCCTCACCGTAGTCTCCCGGCTTTAAGTCGTCGAAATTAAAGAAGAGGCATGGGAAGAATTCTGGGTCTCCATCCGCGTCTATGCCATCACCGTCTTGATCTGTATCGGAATTATACTCTGGATTACGGATTTCGCACTCATCAAGGTCAAAACTCAAATCCCACGTCGTACCGTCGTTTAGTACTCCGTTGTAGTAACTCTCGTTATCGATTCCTAAATCAATTGCTCCGGCGGTAAACGTGTTGCCTACCGAGGTTTCACTGTCGCTAAAAAAAGCACCTGTTGCACCTGCAACAATTGCCCCCACAGCAACAATGACACCTAAACTCATTAAGATTTTTTTCATAGGTTCTATGACATTAATTTTTAATGTTCTACGAGTTCGACCTTTATGTTCCGAACACACATGTAGAGTTCAGAATCCGCCTTTTCTCCGTTACCAACCCGCCACAACAGCGGTAAAACCAATGCCAGCAACAAAAAGAAAAAGCGGATTCCAAACTCCTCCGTAATGCTACCTTATGACAGCCATAATGTCATGTCAACACGTCAATAGGACTAATTATCCACAGCCTTTTTCCCCAGTTCTGGGGAAAAGGTAGGCGCAGTTTTCGCCGAAATAAAATGTCCCAACCATGGTTGAGTTGGGACATTGCTTTGTCCTAGTAGGACATTTGGTTTAAGGCAGTGATCTAACTGGCCCTAGCCCATTAGGCACGAGGCCTGTTTTAAAGGTTAGCCACAGGCCTAACATCCACTTAAAAAGGTCGCATGGGTCGTCTGCGAGGTGCGCAGGTACATGCCGATTCCAGAAACGCCAGTTCAAGTTATACTTTATCTGGGTATATCTTGGCGTTATTACCAATATGTTGCACATACCGGTAAAATGTACCGCAATCCGATCGTGCTTATCGTTTTCCGGGTGCATTTCCGCCAGCACATATTCAGTGCCGCCATGCGCACCGAGCAACTCGGTGCAAAGAACCATACCCCCTGACCTGTATTCCATACTCTGCCCTCCTGTATATTTTTCGGATAGCACCCTATACTATTATAATAGAAGTCTTTTATGGCTTGTCAACCCCGTACTACGGGGTCAAATTTCCGAGGGCGGGGAGAAAATGTTGCTGTTCCCTGCCTCGGCTTCTACCTCTGTAACATACTGGCCGGAAACCCAGGCGGCTTCCCCAAGAGTTGGGTGCACAATATGATACCAGTTGTTTACCACTTCGGTGAACTCGTACACTTCACCCGGTTTCACTTCGCCGATTTTTTCAGCCTGCGCAGATCCCGATTTTCGCACATTCAAGTACCCCACCGAGGTTTGCGAAATGCGCACCTGAGGAACCGGCTCCGGGGCTTCTGCTTGGGGCTGGGGACTTTCGGTAACAACCCTTTCCTGGGGCGCTGTGGCTGCTTCGTTTATCACGATTACCGTATTGCGGGTTTTGAGCAGCATAACAGCTCCGGCCCCCGCAACCAAAAGTGTGACAAAAATGAGTACCATTGGAACGACTTTCCCCTGCTGGCCCCCTATCGGGTAACGAAAATTGCGGATTTTTTGATGCATATACCCATAGTATACCAAAAACCCATAAAAAATGCCAAAATTTCTTGCGAAAAATGCTTTTATCCGATATGCTTGGAATTGATATGCGGTTCCAAATCCCCCTATCGGGGAAAAATATACACACACTTATGCGGCAAGCAGGGTATGCTCCTGGATTTTCCCAATCTTCTGAAGAGCCTGCGTTTCAACGTCCTGGAGGAAACACCTATCCAAAATTTCATGTTTACGCCAAAACAGAAAACGGGAGCGCCAGGCTCAACCTTCACTTAGACCAGAAAAGGCCCAGTTATGGGGGCACTCACGCCCATGCCGCAGAGCACGACGGCCCTGTGGTAGAAGCCGAAGCCGCCCGAATTAAGGAAGTATCTGCGCCTTAATTTTCTGCCACCAGGGTTTGTCGTATTCCTCCAAAAACCGCATGCCCTTCTCGTAAATTTCCTGGAAAAACTCGTTGCCCACATGCACTTCTTCGGCGCATTTAGACAGCAATGACAGCTTGTCGGCAACTTTTACCACTTGAGCCTCCATGGTTTGCCCCTGGCCCTCCTCGGTCCATAAGCTAATAAAATGGGCAGAAAGCTCTTCTGGGAGGCCGGAAAACACCTCTGGAATCATTTCCTTGTTTACTTTGGTAATTGCCTCTTCCACCTCCGAGGAGTAATGCTTAAGAGGCGTGACAATGTCGCCCGAAAATATCTCTTCCATATCGTGCACAAGCGCCATTTCAAGCGCTTTTTTAGCGTCTACCTGCTCCCCTTGCCGCTCCAACAAATAGCACAAAACAGACACAATGTAGGCCACAAAATACGAATGGTCGGCCACGCTTTCTTCGAAATGCTGCGGCTTTAAGTTAAACCGCAATACATGCGCAAGCGACCTGTTCTGGATATGTTTGAATATCGGGTTCATAATTCCATTATAAAACAAAAAACGCCATCAGGCACGATGTCGTTTTTTGCGTGCCCATAGCTCCCTCTGAATAAGACACCCGGAATAATCCAGGTGGGTGCCGAAGTTGTACCCCACGGGGCACAAGCATATCCGGCTCCCATAAAAAACGTAATGCGGATCTTATTCGAAGGATAGCCTGGGCAACTCTATTATACCACGCTACTCCAGGATGCCGTCAAGGTTTACATCATACAGGATTTTTTCCTGCACGATTTTGTAGTTCACGAGTTCCTCTTTGGCAAACCAGTGGGCAATCTCTGCCTCGGCTTCCTGCACGGAACCCGAAGCATGAATAAGGTTCCGTACGGCTCTGTTGTCGGCATCTCCCATTTGGTAAGAGTCCAGCACAAAGTCGCCACGAATGGTCCCCACATCGGAGCTTCGAGGCTCGGTGCCACCGGTTAATTTGCGCACAATTTCCACAGCATGCGCACCCTCCCACACCATAGCCACTACCGGGCCTGCAGTGAGGTATTTTTTAAGGCCGGCAACCACACGGTCGCCCACTTCGATAGGATTTTTCGAAGGAGGTTCCACGCCCTTTTTCTGATAGCTTTCGATTGCCTTTTCGCCAACTTTGCGCTTCCATTCAGGATCAAGCAAATAGTGCTGTTCTACCTTGTTTTCCTGTGGCACAAGCATTTTCATGCCCACCAACTTTAACCCTACGCGTTCATAGCGCTTAATAATTTCTCCTACCAGGCTGCGCTGAATGCCGTCTGGTTTAATAATTACTAATGTTCGTTCTTCCTTTGGATGAGTCATATTCAATTACAATATCACCATTTTGATCGGTGCGCAAGGTTGTTGTTCCCATGGCAAAAAGCCGCTCTAATACCTCGAAAGCCGGATGGCCATAGCTGTTTTGCCCGCCCACCTGAATAACGGCCATATAAGGGCTTACAGCGGCCAGAAACGCCTCTGAACTCGAGGATTTACTGCCATGGTGAGGAATCTTCAGAATATCAGCATCTATAGCGAGTTTTTCCTGCAAAAGCCGCTGCTCCACATTTTTGGAAATGTCGCCCGGAAAGAGAAACGAGGTTTCGCCAAATACCAGCTTTGTTATAACCGAAGTATCGTTTATTTCTTTTGCTTCTTTTGCCGCATATACCACATCGAACCTGGCTGACCTATCTTTCGACCATAGAATTGTTTGCAGAATGTCTGCTGTCCAAATATTTGCCCTTTCTTGTGCTAACTCCTGCTCCCAGGCAGCAAAGATATTGGTTTCTTTTTCCACACCCGTCCAGAGTACATTTCCCACATCATACTGTTCCAATACGCTTACTAAGCCGGTAATATGGTCGGCATCGGCATGCGTAAGAACTACCAAGTCAAGGCTTTTATCCCAAAAAGGCAGGACTTTGGCTACTTTTTCCACAACTTTTTGGTCTGGCCCGCCGTCTATAAGCATTTGGTGGCCTTGCGGCGTTTGAATAAATATGGCGTCGCCCTGCCCCACGTCAAAAAACGTAACCCGCAAATTACTCCCCTCCACCACGTACGGCCATATCACGATATTTGCCAGCGCCAACCCGATTATTCCCAAATACCCCACCTTTTTCATTCCGTCATTCTACCATAATGTAAAATAAAAAGTGGCGACTGGGATTCGCCACGGATCTACTTAGGAATCGCGGATGGGAGCTTCCAGTACAACGTAGGCACATGCCTATGATTGTTAAAGGGTACTCCTTGGGAAGTTGCGAACTTTTCTAGCGCAACCTCGACATCCTCAAAGCTATGAGTTTTGCCTTGCAGCTTTTTGACAAAGTCGCGTGTCGTACCAGAATATTCATTTAAGTCGACTCTCTCCTTAAAGAGATCCTGAAACAGGGTTAAAGCTGTGGTGGAGAAAGAGCACGCCATTTTTTCTCGTGCGACATCAAGAGTATCGGTGGGGTATATGGCTGTTACCACCGCATTGAGATCCGGCAACCCCCCTAGCCCAGGTATGCCAAAGAGAACCGTTTTCCAAATCTCAGAGATATCATAGTCTGTGATTTGTCCTGCCTTTCTACGGCTTATCATGGGTTATCTCCCCCTAAACAAAATAGCTAGCCGTATTTTAACCTTAAAATAGAAAAAGTCAATAAACCAAAACCCCCACACCTTTTACAAAAGTGTGGGGGCTAGGCAATAATTGAATATCTTCTTTACGCTTCCGACATCGGAAGAATCCTGAACATTCCGGTTCCGCAAACAGGACAGGTTCCTTTCATAGCGGGCCTGGTGCCGCCGCCCTTTTTCGGCATCTCGGTCTTTTGTTCGTTTGTCATTTCGCGCTTTGCTTTGCACTTAACGCAGTATCCTTCGGTTGCCATAGAAAAATTGAAAAAAGAGATTACTGTTGATAGTTAGTATCCACAACCTTTCTTTAAGCTTAATTAAAGCGGAATAAAGCGTCAAGCCAGTTATCCCCAGTCGATAACTCGAAAACACTCGGCGTACTTTATTTTCTTTTGTTTGCCTTCTTTTGCTGCACTTTTCCGGATTATTTCCTCAAATTTTTTCGCATCTTCAAGTTGGCTTTCGTGGCAAAAAAGAGCCTGGAGTTTTAAGCCAATAGTCGCGGTAATATCCACCCACTTGTTCGGCCTTGAGGTGGCAAAAAACCATATTTCCTTGACTTGATGCGGCCTTATCCCCTCTTTGAGGAGTTCCGGGAAAAAGGCGCCGCTACCCACCGCGGGGTACAAGGCGTCGAATGCGGCTTCTGCCGCCATGCGGTGATCGCGATGCGCCAGATACACGTTTTCAAAGTCTAAGCTCGAGGGGTCGAAACTTAATACCACATCGGGTTTTGCCTGGCGAATTTCTTTGACCAGCTTTTTGCGGAGCTGGGGGGTATTTTCTACAACGCCGTCTACCTCGCCAAGAAAGGTTACTTTTTCTACTCCAAGCGTCTTTGCCGCTGTTTTTTGTTCTTTCTGGCGCAATTGGGCGAGTTTTTTGCCGTCGAACCCCACTTTATGGCTACCTTTGGATCCATCGGCAACAATAAGATATTCCACTTGCTTTCCGTCTTTGCGCAGTTTGGCAACAGTGCCTCCGCAGCTAAATTCCAAATCATCCGGGTGCGACGAAATTACCAAAAACTTTTCCATACACTCACCATATAATAAAAAGTCTCGCCTCGCAATTGAGGAGAGACCTTGGCAAAGCCTGCTACTACAGAAACGCATCGACAACTTGTTGAAGCGTTTCCTGATTTAAGTGCTTAAGCCGACCTGCATAGTAGTCGGCCCGTATCTTGGCGTAAGAATCGGAGGAGGTCTTCTCGGCCTCCACGGGATCCGCGACGGGAGGCGGCGCTTGCGCCCCTATTTTGCGCTTAAGATGTTTTCTGTCCCCTTTAGTCTGGGCTGGCGTTTCCTCTATAGGCACCCACGGCCTTACGATAAATGCCTTCATAGGTTCTGGCATGGCATCCCTCCTGCTGTTTTACGAATAATACTACACAAAAACCGAGGCAATCACAAGGGCGGCGAATATCAAAACAAACCAGCCGAAATTTACTTTTTTTGCAACTTTAAACAGCAAGTGCATAGTGAGTATGCCGAACAAAAACGAAAATATAAGCCCAAATATGGCTGTAAGAGTTATCTCAAAACCTCTTGCATTTAAAAGAATGTTTCCTCCGAGCACCGCAGGCAAACTCATTAAAAAGCTCAAGCGTAATGCGCTGATTTCTTCGAACTTACGGAGCAAAAGCGTAGAAATCGTAAGCCCGGAACGCGAAAACCCTGGCAAAGCGGTAAACCCTTGCACAAACCCGAGCAAAACGCCGTCTCTGTCGCGCAAATGGATTACCCCCCGCTGGCCTTTTTTGCCTTTTGCCTGCAGCAAGAAAAATCCGGTAATAACCAGCAATATGCCAATGCCAAGAGTAACTGCTTTAGCTCCAAGCTCAATGTGCTCCTCGGCCCGGGGCACTACCATTTCTATCAAAAAATAGCCAAGAATTCCGCTTATAAATGTGGAAACAATAAGGAAGCGGAGTATAAGAAAACGTTCTTCTCTTTGGAACAGCTTGTGCGGCAGGAAAAGGCTTCTGGCAAGCATTATTACGTCGTCTCTGAAATACCAGGCAGCAGCCAAAAACGTGCCCAAATGTAAAAATACGGCAAGCCCAATGAGGTCGGCTAAACCTTCCCCATTGGGAAAAAAGCGCGTTTTTACCAAAATGATGGCGGCTTCCGAACTAATGGGCAGCCATTCGGTGATTCCCTGAATGGTTCCCAAAACAATTCCTTCGATCATTCACCTATTGTACCACAACCCTTAGTAAGCGGTAACTTTTACGTTGTCCACATTGGCGTCTTCGGCGGAGCCAGACATAGTTCCACGAAAGCGCAGCTTAAGGTTTGAGATACCCGATAAATCGGTTTGAACCTGGCGCCATGAGTTTTCGGGATCCTGGTTGCCGCGCAAACGCGCCTTTTCCACCCAAGTGGTTCCCCCATCGGTTGAAATGTCGAACGCAAGATATTCTCCCGAATCAAGACCTCTTTCGATATACCAGGAAAAAGCTATTTTTGCAGCGGTTTTTCCCTGCAAATCTATCGCAGAAGATATTATGGAGGCGTTAGAAGCCGAACCGTCTACTTCCGCTGAATAACGACCCTCCATATCGCGTTGCGAAGAACGGAACCAGTCGTTTTGGGAATCCTGTGTCCAGCTTCCCAAACCCTGCTCAAAGCTTTCTGAAAACACTTCTATTTCGGCAGGAGGTGGTGGGGACGGAGACGGTGGTGGCGTAGGAGAGCCACTGCTACTCCATGCAAGCGCCGAGGCCGCGTTGATAAGCCCATGGCCATACGAAGAATCCCAGCCTGCGCTCCCCAGGTCTTCTGCGCTTGATTGCAGCGCTTCTCGGACGTCTGCGGGAGTTTGCGCATTTCCATTTGAAATCACCAATGCCGCCACTCCTGCCACGTGCGGAGTTGCCATAGAAGTCCCCTGGTAGAAATAGTAGCCGGGACTGTTCGGAGTGCTGCTAAATGTTTGCTGGAGCACGCCGTCGCCATAACCATCGCCGTTCTGGTCAACCGAGGTGTCCCCTCCGGGAGCCACCACATCGAGGCCTGACCCATAATTTGAATACGGAGCCCTGGCTTTATCGAAACGTGTTGCTCCTACTGCAATTACGTAATCATTGTAAGCAGCAGGGTATGAAATGCTGTTTTGCCCGTCGTTTCCTGCGGCTGCCACTATCGTAACGCCTTTGCCGTATGCGTATTGCAGTGCATCTTGCAGATATGTTGCAGGTGAAGGTCCTCCCAAAGACATGTTAATTACCCTGGCGCCGTTATCTGTGGCATAGCGTATGGCGTCGGCAATATCGGCATAGGTGCCACTCCCGCTTTTGTTAAGCACTTTTATGGGCATGAGTGTTGCTCCATAGGCCACACCCGCCACTCCCAAAGAGTTATTGGTAGACTGCGCAATCGTGCCTGCCACGTGAGTGCCATGGCCGTTGTCGTCGGTGGGGTTTGAATCGTTGTTCACAAAATCGTACCCTTGTACAAAAGAAGTGCCTGCAAGATCGGAAAGCTGTGCAACTCCCGTGTCAATTACCGCCACCACTGCACCAGAACCAGTTGAAATATCCCATGCTGCTTCCAAACCAATCTGCGACAGGTGCCATTGGTACGAGTAATAAGGATCGTTTGGCACGCCAAAGGCCTCGGCTATATAGTTTGGTTCAGCATACGCCACGTCTTGGCGCTGGCGATACCTTTGCAAAGCCGCCTCCACGGTTTCGCCGGCACTCAACCTAATACGCTGTTCACGATCCGACCCATGAAATTTCACCACTACCACTCCTTCTTCTCTTGCGGCTCGAACTTCACGTACCTCTCTGGCCTCGCGCAATTCTCCTTGCGCATTCACTACAGGGAAGAAAACGCCTGAAGTTACGACCAGCGAAATGACACAAAAAATGCTCAACTGCTTTGAAAGAGTTTTCATATGATTTTATGGTAGCAGAAGTTTCTTTTGCAGGCAAATGGACTTTTCCCCTTCTATGCCTGCTGGGACCTTCTTCTCTTCAAGAGAAATACCAGCAAAAAGAGAGCAACGGCGCTTGCTAAAGCTATAAGCCAGCCGCTCAAATCGTTAAGCAGACCTGCCAAAGAAGCGTAAAATGGCCTGGTTTCCTCGTTAGAGAACACAAAGGGGTCTTCGTTTGCCTGCGCGGGGGCTTCCTGCCCGGGTTCCCCTGCGCCGGAAGGCTGCGGAGAAGCCAGGGCAAAGCCGCTGCCTTGCTGGAACGAATTAGCCAAAGAAAGAATGCTCTCTTGGGGCGCAGGACTCTCCCATTCGACCAGAATGCCAACGCTCGCAATGTTTGAACTTACTTCTTTACCGTCCACAGAACCTTCGTAAGCCACCGCCTGCGCTCTGTTTGTGTACAACCCAGCCTCTGTTTCGTCGTCGAACACGACTGTGTAGGTAAGAGTTATTTCTTCGTCGGGGAATACCTCGCCCAAATCCCATATCTCCTCGTTTACCACATTCCCATCTTGATCCTCCAAGGTATCCACAAGAATTGCGTCGTATGCCGAACCTCCGTTGGTGTTGGTAACGACAATGGTGTAGTCTACCGAGTCACCTGGCACGACCACTCCCTCGCCCACAAAGTTTTTCTGCACATGCAGATTAGGGGCCTTGGTCGAATCGCTTGGATTTGCGTTTGTCCGTTGCGTGGGAGAAACGTTGTTTTGCGAAGAAGAATCCGTATTCGAATCCGAGTTTCCGCTGTCTGTGTCATTTCCTCCGTCTCCATCGGAATTGTTCCCTCCGTTGTCGTTTCCGTTATTGTCGCCGTCTCCGCCGTCTGAGGAATCGTTGTTAGGCGGATTCCCGCCACCACCCGATGGAGGCGCCGGTTCTTCGTGAAATACCGCAAGCTCTACGCTGTCGGTGTTGTCCTGATTGTTGTCGTCGGATTCTTTTGCCCCAATGGCGCTCGTATTCATAAATTCATGCACGCCATATGGAATATCGGTGCGAATAGAAGCCGTAAACGAAACTTCTCTGCCTTCTCCGGGGTTCAGCGTACCCAAATCCCAGAAAACCTTGTTTGCATCGAGACCCGTGTTGTCCAGGGAAGATCCGAAAGCAAGGAAACCGTCGTCGAACACATTGGTAATCCTTACCTGATTTGCAGGCGCATCCCCGTTGTTTGCTACCGTAAGGTAATACGTGAATTCGTCGCCCGGAAGCAAAGGATCGTGAGGAATTTCTGCTCTGGCTCCAATCCACAAATCGGGCCTTCCGAAACTAATGTTGCCGTCGAAATCTCCCAAAATGTTGAATATGGCAAATAGCCAGTTTTTCCCGATAACGTTGGTGTTTGCAATATTTACGATGTTTGCAACCGCAAGAGCGTCCCCTGTTTGGATACTGGCGTTCCCACCGTTCTCGGAAGCTTTGTTTTCGCCAGTGAGCGCGTATACCTGCACGTTGTTGGTAATCGAGGCGTTGTTTTCGTTTTCTACCGACAGCTCGGAATGATCTTTTTTGCTCCCCTTTCCACTTTTGCCTTCTTCTCCGGGTTGGTCGCCGGTTTCAGAAGAAGAATCTTCCGCTGCTGTTCCAAGTTCTCCCCCTTCGGGAGATCCCCCTAAGGGGGACAAATCGTCAGAGTACAGCATAATTCCGCCCGGCGTTTGCACCCAGGAAATTCCCGCCGGCAGCCCGAATATGTCGCCCGACCAATTCCCCGAAACCCTTACCAAAGCTACAAACGAGTTGCCGCCAAACAAATTCATGTTTATCTGGTTAAACACGTTTGCCACGGCATTCGCGTCTCCCGTTTGCACAAGCGATGTGCCATTTCCATTGGCTTCGTTTCCCCCGGTTTGTGCATCCACGCCGACATTATTGGATACGCTGGCGTTGTTGGTGTTGTCGATTTCCACTTCGCTGTACACCTGACTGGGAGAGGCCATTAACGCCTGCAGGAACGAAGAAGAGTTTGGAAATACAATGTCTCCAAAGAAATTTCCAAAGTTGTTTGCAATAAATAAGAGATAATTGGAGTTGATAATGTTGGTGTTGGCGATATTTATGATGTTGGCCGCAGCATACGCGTCTCCTGTGACAATCGATGCGTCTCCGGTGTTATCGTTTGCCTCGTTGCCTCCTGTACCAGCATATACAGCCAATTCATTTACAATGTTTGCAATATTCTGGTTTTTTACCAGCAACTCCTGCAATCGTACGCACTGCGCAGGATCGCAGTCTGTGGAATCCTGCAAATAGGGCATCCAGTCTCGCAAGTCGATATCGAGAAGCTGCTGCTGCAAATTGGAAAGCAGCACGAAAAGCCCCTGCGAATTAATAACGTTGGTGTTTATAAGGTTGAACAAATCGAGTACGGCCGTAGCGTCGCCCGTGTCGATGGTGGCGTCTCCGGCATTGTTGCTCGCCTCGTTTTCTCCGGTTTCAGCTCCCGCCTCGGCACCATTTTGAATGTCTGCTGCGTTGGTGTTTTCCACTTCCATTTCGCCCCCGCTGCCGCCAGAAGAATTTTCTTCAACGCAGTAAGGTGCCTCTTCGTCTTGCGAGTCTTCTTTGCTTCCTTTGCCTTCGTCTTCTATCTTTCCTTCATCTTTTCTTGTTTTGTCGGAGCAGAAAGGAAGTTCTTCACTGCCAGGCTCTTTGGAATTTACCGAGTTTGAGTTTGCCGTGTTTTGGATTTGGCCGGCAGAAGTTGCGTCGCCCGTTTCCACTTGCGCCTCTCCCTGGGAGTCTTCTTCGCCTCCGGTCGCATCTTCACCGTTCTCGCCATACTCTCCATCTCCCCCATCTTCTCCATCTGTGGCGTCTTCACCGTCGGTGGCATCGCCTCCGTCTTCGCCGTTTTCTTCTTCGCCGCCATTGTCGCCGTTGTCTCCGGGTTCTCCAGAGTCGCCACTTTCGCCATCCGAGGCTGGGTCGC
Organism: Minisyncoccota bacterium; assembly: GCA_035655395.1. Taxonomy (GTDB): domain Bacteria; phylum Patescibacteriota; class Minisyncoccia; order Minisyncoccales; family UBA10102; genus DASRUP01. The sequence continues at coordinate 1,019 of DASRUP010000026.1, read as the reverse complement.
CGTTCTCACCATCCTCTGCAGGCGGATCATCTTGCGGCTCTCCTGCTTGTCCTTCTTCGCCCTCTTTACCGTCTGTGCCTTCTTGTCCATCAGTCGCCTGCTCACCATCCTGCCCCTCCTGACCGTCTTCGCCCTCTTGCCCTTTTTCGCCGTCTTTGCCATCTTTTCCATCTTCCTGCACTACTTCACTACCTGCATCCTGCGCGAATACGGGAAAATCAACGGTATATAAATTAAGCGCTACAAAGAGCAAGCATGCTACCACAAATGTGACGTGAAAGTTAAACCTTTTCATGCAAAAAATAAATTACTGAATATATCTCGAATGAAGTCTAGCAAAGCAACAAACAGCGGCTTTGATTCATTCTCGGGTTCGACCTCTTCAACATTTTTATTAGCATTATCTTCTGGCAATACTTCAACTGCGCTCTGGGTTTGCACCTGCACTTTACCGTCCTGGTAGCTGGTTTCCTTTCGAATTTCCACCGGATTGCCCTGGGTATCTTCTTTGTGTTCTTCGATATGCTCCACTACCTCGCCGTCCACTGTTGTTTCGATAAACACGCTTACCTCGCTTTTCCCCTGGGTTTCCTGGCCGGCAGTATTCCCTCCGGTTGAAGCAGAAACAGAAATTTCGTTCTGCACGGTTGTCGCATGCGCAGTACCCAAAACCCCGAATAGGCAAAAAAATAGTATTGTGTTCTGTATAAATTTCATACAAACCCTCGCATGTGCCTTTTATTTCCTGAAAAGCACATTCGAAGGGGAGAGCCCTGCGCTCTCCGCCTTCAGAAAGACTAGCGTCGAACGCGAGTCATGTTGCGGTTAACAATGTTAACCACGCGGCCAGTCGAGGTTGCGTCGCCGGTTGTGATGAGGCCATCGCCTCCTCCATCACCGCCGTCGCCACCTTCTGCGCCGTCGCCGCCGTTACCAGCGTCGCCACCGTTGTCGCCTTCACCTCCCATGCCGCCATCACCTCCCATGCCGCCGTTCCATCCTTCGCCGCCGTCGCCGCC
>DASRUP010000025.1:0-2596 GCA_035655395.1 Minisyncoccota bacterium | reverse complement strand
ATATTCGTTTGGCCATAGACCAGGTAAAGGAAAAATTAAAAAAAGAAATACGTCGATACAAAGATAAATTAGTGGAAACCAGAAGAAGAAAATGAAACAGATTTTTATACCCATAGGCATTATCGCGCTGGTGGCAATTGTTGCTGGCGGCGCACTCTATTTTTACCAGCAACAGCAAGCGCCAACTGTAGAAGAGCCGGGGAACAACAACGGGGTAGCAGTGAGCAATTTCGCAGAATGCGAGGCTGCGGGATACCCCATTATGGAGAGTTTTCCCAGGCAATGCCGTACGCCCCAGGGGCAGAACTTTACCGAAGATATTGGAAACGAGTTAGAAAAGACGGATTTGATCCGTGTGGATAATCCGCGCCCTAACCAGGAAATCGCAAGCCCTTTGATGATCGAGGGAGAAGCGAGAGGAACATGGTATTTCGAGGCCTCTTTCCCGATTCGTCTGCTCGACGAAGAGGGGAATGAGCTTGCGGTAGCCATTGCGCAAGCGCAAGACGAGTGGATGACCGAAGAATTTGTGCCTTTTAAGGCAACTCTCGAATTTGATACCCCCGAGACTTCGGTGGGCACGCTTGTGTTCCAAAAAGATAATCCTTCGGGCCTGCCAGAGCACGACGACGAATTGCTTATGCCCATTCGCTTTGGAGAAGCGAGGTTAAGCCGCGCGCAAGACGGCTGCGTAATTACCGGGTGTTCCGGCCAGGTGTGTGCAGATGAGGAACAAATTACCACCTGCGAATTTCGGCCAGAATACGCATGCTACAACTCGGCCGTATGCGCCCGCCAGACATCGGGCCAATGCGGCTGGACGCAAACTGCAGAACTTACCCAGTGCATCGAAAACGCAAAAGGATCTGCGCAGCAGCTTCAGGAAGAATGAGAAATCTCGGCGACAATTGCTAAGTGGTCGCTTACGCCTTGCTCCAAGCGAACATTTTTGAGGGTGTAGGCCGGGGTGCTAAAAAGGCCGTCTACCATGAGCTGCAGGTTTCCTGCATGATGGATGTTTTTGTCGATACTTGTGGTGTAGCGCTGCGGGATATTATCTTTGTAGCTCGTGGCGAGCGTATCGAAAATTTCTCTTCCTCGGGGAGCGTTGAGGTCTCCGCAGAAAACGATTTCCGGAATACCTTGGAGAACTTCTAAAAGAGAGGCAAGGTGCGCCTTTTGCGTTTCGTCGGTTTCGCCATTTGGCGTCCAGGTAAAGTGCGTGGTGCCGATAACAGCGCTTGTGCCTTCCTTTTGAAAACTGGCAGAGAGCAGAAGGCGATAAAAAGACTGCGGCTCCCCGTTATATGTATGGGTGGGGGCGGTTTCCTTGTCGCCAAAGTAATAGGCCCGTGATACGCTTTCAAAAGGTACCCGGGAAAGTATGCCAATGCCAAAAGGGAAACGGCCCATCAAAGCCATTTGGCCAAAAAGGGGAGTCATCCCAAGCTTTGTTGCCAGGTTTTGCAGATCGGTTTCGTATATTTCCTGCAGGCACGCCACATCTGGCTTCTCCTCTTTCAGAAAATTCTCTACCAGGTCGAGATGTTTGTCGAGTTCGATATTTATAGAAACGAGTTTTATCATAGGAATGCGTCGCAACTACTATAGCATATATTTTTTCTCTTTGCTATGGTTAGGTTATGACAAAGCAGATACGCACGAAACGCCTCCTTCTTAGGCAGTACAAAAAAGGAGACGAGGAATCTTTTTTGGCCAACATCAACAATCCCAAAGTCTCGCGCTGGACGAGTGGAATTCCGTATCCCTACAGCAAAGAAGATCTCGAAACCTGGCAGAATATTTTGGCAAAGAGACAGGGGAAAACAGAAATCTCGTTTGTGATCACGCGCGAAAACGAAGTCATTGGCGGAGTTAGTCTGCGGGGGATTCGCAAAGGTCACAAAGCCCGCATAGGGTACTGGCTGGGCGAAGCCTATTGGGGTCAAGGCTTTATGGTCGAGGCAATTTACGCAATAACAAAGCTTGGGTTTGAGCAGTTTGGCTTGCACAGAATCGAGGCCAAAGTTTTTTTGCCAAACAAGGGATCAAAGCGCGTACTTGAAAAAGCAGGGTTCAGGCTCGAAGGACTCCTCAAGAAAGAGTACTTGAAAAATGGAAAGTTTATTGACGCTTATTTATTTGCAAAGGTAAAATAATAGATATGGCTTCTGTGCAATTTCAAACAGCGGTATTTGGGGGCGGGTGTTTTTGGTGTGGCGAGGCGGTACTCCAGCGTTTGAAGGGAGTGCAAAGTGTAACTTCCGGATACGCAGGTGGAAGTATGGAAAATCCGAGCTACCAGCAGGTGTCGAGCGGGCATAGCGGACATGTGGAGGTAATTAAGATAGAGTATGATCCCGCAGTTCTTTCATACGACACTTTGCTGTCGGTATTTTTCGCGACGCACGATCCGACCACTACGAACCGGCAGGGGAGTGATATAGGGCCGCAGTATCGTTCCGCCATTTTTTATACGAGTGAGGAGCAAAAAACGGAAACAGAAAAGTTTATGCAAAAGCTTGCAGACGACGAAGTTTTCAAAGATCCCATAGTTACCGAGCTCAAACCTCTCGACAACTTTTACCAGGCAGAA
>DASRUP010000024.1:0-3637 GCA_035655395.1 Minisyncoccota bacterium | reverse complement strand
TGTGCTGTTTTCCATTGTATATTTCCGCGAACATCTTTCGATATACCAAATAGCCGGCATCGGCCTTGCGGTTATCGTGTTTGTACTGCTTACGCGGCATAATCACGAAGAGCGCGCCAGGCACGCTGATTTTCGGGCCGGTGTCATTTTAGCTGTTATTGCATTGGTAACGGGAGCCGGGGCAACTATTATTAGCAAGTTTGCTGCAGAGTCGTTTGAAGAATTCTTTTCGTTTATTGCTTTATCCAACGCAATCAACATTTTTTTGGCGTTTGGCATAAAGAACAAACTGCAAAGAGAACGCGAAAATCCAAAGCATACAAACGCAATTATTATCGGCGTTCTTTCGGGGTTGTTTAATTTTGTAGGCTACTACGCTATTATGCACGCGCTTGCCGCGGGGCCCTTGAGCATTATTGCTGCCGTACACAGCATGAACTTTGTTATTGCGATTTTGCTGGCAGTGCTCATTTATAAAGAAGAGCTTACCAAAACGCGCCTTGCGGGCATTGGGCTTACGGTACTGGCGCTTATTTTGTTGCGACTTTCATAAATGTATGACTAAGGATTCCTCTGGCGAAAAACAACACGAACAATGGCTTCAAGGGCTCCAAGAAACGAAAGAATATGCGTTCGACCGCCCTGCTTTACACACAGAAGTTTTTGGCTTGCAGTTTGCCAATCCCATAGGTTTGGCCGCGGGATTCGACAAGCACGCCACAGCCTTGCCGCAGTTAGCATCATTAGGATTTGGCTTTTTGGAGGTGGGGACTGTAACGCCAAAAGCTCAACCCGGCAACCCAAAGCCTCGCATGTTTCGCATTCCAGAAGAACAAGCGATGCTCAACCGCATGGGGTTTAACAGCAACGGGGCAGAATGGCTGGCAGAAAAACTGAACTCGCAAAAACTTGCGGTACCCTTGGGTATAAACATTGGCAAAAACAAAGACACGAGCAACGAAAGAGCAACCGAGGACTATGTCGAATGTTTTCGCATGTTCGCTCAATTTGCAGAGTATATTGCCATAAATGTAAGCTCGCCAAACACACCAGGACTTCGCGACTTACAGGAGAAGGCTTTTTTGCAAAACTTATTGGCCAGACTGCCCAAACAATTTCCGGTCTTTGTAAAAATCGCGCCGGAGCTTTCGAACGCCCAACTTCAAGATATTGTAGACGTCGTGGGAAACAGAGAGCACACAGGAATTATCGCAACCAACACTCTAAAAACCGAGGAGGGGGGCATTAGCGGAAAGCCATTGCGCAACCGCTCCACGCACGTAATCCGCGAGCTGTACCGAATATCGAAGGGCGAGATACCTATAATTGGAGTAGGCGGCATTTTTTCCGCAGACGATGCATATGAAAAAATCCGGGCCGGCTCTTGCCTCGTACAATTGTACACGGGTTTGGAATACCAAGGCCCAGGGCTTATAAAAAAGCTAAAGCAAGGCCTGGTGGAATTGCTGCAGCGCGATGGCTTTGCGTCGGTTGGCCAGGCCGTTGGAAAAGACAATGTATGATTAAAAGCATTGAGGGAAATTTTGTGAATTTCGACCGCAGTTTTTACGGCCGCGTGGAGCTCGACAGCAAAACCGGCCTTATCGAAAAAATTGCAGAGCCCCTGGGCGAGGCGGATTTGGTAGTGGAAAACGGCCTTATTTTTCCAGGCTTTGTCGATCTCCACGTTCACGTCAGAGAAGACCCAAGCAAAAAACAAACCTACAAAGAAGACTTCCAAACAGCTTCCAAGGCTGCGCTGCACGGAGGCGTGGTATGCGCCCTCGACATGCCCAACAACCCTGAACCGCCTGTGGATGAAAAAACCTATCTTGCAAAGAAGAAACTCGCAGAGGGCAAACCCGTTGATTTTGTTTTGTACGCCGGCGTGAAGCCTGGCAGCACGCCGCTTTCTTTGCATGTTCCCTACAAGGTTTTTATGGCCCATTCGGTAGGGGATTTGTTTTTCAAAAATTTTGACCAGCTCGAAAAAACCCTCTCGCTTTACCGCGGCCAGGCGGTAAGTTTTCACTGCGAGGATCCAGAGCTCATTTCAAAAACCAAACGGCCGCCCGAAGCCGAAATAAGCGCCATAGGTTTTGCGCTTTTTCTTATTCAACGGTACGAATTGCAAGGAAACATATGCCACTGCTCCACAAAAGCCGGCATAGAGAAAATCAAGGAAGCAAAGAGAAAAGGAGTTAGGGTAACCTGCGAAGTTACACCCCACCACCTGTATTTTGATGAAACTTTGCTCGACAACAAAAACCGAAAGTGGCTGCGGGTAAATCCGCCTATCCGCACCGCGACAGACCGGAAAGCCCTTCTCGACGCCCTTCGCGAAGGCACCATTGACTATCTGGCTTCAGACCATGCCCCGCATACAAAACACGAAAAGGACGACAATCAGCTTGCCGGGGAAACAGGCAGCGCCGGAATGCCGCATCTCGACACGTATGGCAATGTTGTTACGTGGCTTATGGCAGAACAAGACTTTAGCGCGAAAGATATCGCCCGCGTGTGCGCCTATAACCCAGGCCAATTTGTAAACCAGTTTACACAAACAAAGTATGGCAAGATTACCGAAGGCTACGCGGGGTCTTTTACGGTAATTGATCCAAAAAGGCCAATGGTGGTTCTGGAAAAAGATTTGCAGACAAAATGCGGGTGGTCGCCTTTTTCAGGGGTGGAATTCCCCGGCCAGGTACTCTATACTGTTCAAAAGGGCGAAATTGCTTATGAATCAAATGCATCACGTAGTAGCAGCAAAGCAGCTGGCAGAGAAGGCGCTGCTTAAACAATTATTTGAACTGGCAGATAGCTTTGCGGCTGGGAAGAACAACAATTCTCTAAAAGGAAAAGTTTTGGCCACGCTGTTTTACGAACCGAGTACGAGAACTCGGTTTTCGTTTGAGGCAGCTATGCTGCGTTTGGGCGGCCAGGTGATAAGTTCGGAAAACGCATTCGAGCATTCTTCGGCAAAAAAGGGAGAGACGCTCCAAGACTCCATACGCATTGTAGCCTCGTATGCCGACTGCATTATATTGCGCCACCCCGAAACGGGAGCTGCCGACAAGGCTGCTGCCGTTTCTTCAGTGCCTATTATAAATGCCGGTGACGGCTCGGGCGAACACCCCAGCCAGGCTTTACTGGACGTATATACCATACAAAAAGAACTCGGGCGGCTCGACAATCTCAACATTGTGCTGGTGGGGGATTTTCTGTATGGCAGAACAGTACACTCACTCGTGCAGTTGCTGGATATATACGACAACATACAGCTTTCGCTTGTGGCGCCGCTGCAGCTTGCCCTACCCGCAAAATATAAAAGGGGTTTAAAAAACCGCATCGTAGAGACCACTGATTTTCAAAGTGTTTTACCAGAAGCAGATGTGGTATACATGACGCGCGTGCAGAAAGAGCGTTTCCAAACGAAAGGGGAGTATGAAAATCTTAAGGCTGCATATGTATTTGGCGAAAAGGAACTTAGTTTGTTGAAAAAAGAAGCAATCATTATGCACCCTTTGCCCCGGGTAGACGAGATCTCTCAGGCAGTGGATGCAGACCCCCGCGCCGCCTATTTCCGCCAAGCCCAAAACGGCCTGTATGTGCGCATGGCTCTACTACACTATCTTTT
>DASRUP010000023.1:0-5987 GCA_035655395.1 Minisyncoccota bacterium | reverse complement strand
AGAAATATGGGACTCGTTTTTGAGAAACGCACTCGGCGGCGAAGAGGTACATGCTGGCAGTCCAGGCCTGGTAGGGCGCGCTGTTGGGGCCGGGTTCTCCGGTTTGGCCATGCAGCCATTCGTTAAATTCCCATTCTCCTTGTTTGCCTTGTTTGTCGGCAAGCGCGAGCTTCTCTAAGGCTTCTTGTGCTTTTGCGTATTGCTGCGTCTTGACGAGAGCTGCTACGTAAAAGCCGCCGATAAACGGCCACACGCCTCCGTTGAGATAGGCATAAGGTTCTTTGGCGTCGCACTTAAAGAAATAAGAGTGCCATTCTTTGTCGCCTGGCTGCATAGGAGGGTCGATGGCCCGGCAGGGAAAGGGCTTGTCGATTTGTTTTATGTGGATGTAATTCAAGATAGACTCTGCAATGTTTGGCGTGGCAAGGCCGGTTACAATGGCCAAAAGGTTTCCTAAGGTATCGAACCACTCTTCCTGCTCGCGGTCGCCATCGTGGTTTTTCCAGTTCCAGGGAAGGTAATACCCGAGGTTTTCGTCGTACATGGTAAGATACTTTTCGATTTCTCCGTTTACCACTTTTTTGAGGTGTTCTGCTTCTTTGGTTTTGCCGTACATGCGAAGCGCGCCGTAATACAAAGCCTGCGTGTTTATCACGTGCCCATATTTATGGGGAAAGGCGTCTTGCCAGTCCATGGTTGGCTGTTGGGCCAAAAGCTTGTCTTCGTTTGGATCCTGGTACCGCAGCCAAAGAAGAGCTTTCTCGATATTCTTTTTGTACTTTTTGAGCAGGGAGGTATCGCTGTAGGCTTTCGCATACGCCTTGTGGCCAATAAGATACCAAAGCGAAGAATCAATGGAGTTGAAGGTAACGTCGCTTCTCCGGTCGGTATTGTAACTTCCTACGGCATTGGGGATTTGCCCCAGCGCAGACTGGTTTTTACTCAAGAGTTCTATACTTTTGAGGAAAGGCTTTTGGAATTTTTTCTCGACAAACGAGGCGCCCAGCCCAGTTACCATGCTGTCTCTGGCCCATGTGGCTTCGTATCCGCCAGGAAGGCCCGAGGCGTAAAAGCCCGTGGGTTTGGCGCAATGTTCGAGTACCTCAATTGCTTTTTCTTTTGCTTGTTCTGTCATGGTTTTTCGATTGCCAAACGGGCAAGAAGGTACGAAATCGTAGACTCTGCCCCCTGGTTTAAGTTTATGGTTTGCTGGCCTAATCCATCATAGCATCCCCCGGTTGTTTCGTCGTATACCATTTGATTGAGGTGGTTTTTGCCCAGGAACCACTGGAACGCGTCGTGCGCCAGTTTAAGGTAGCGTTCTTTTCCGGTAATCTGGTAGGCTACCAGCAATGTTTGCGCCATGGAACAGGCGTCTTCCGGCTGCTGGTCGAAATACGCGCGTTTCCCCGAGCGCGCATACCAGCCGTTTTGCCCTATGGAAGAGAAATAGCCTTTGGCGAATGTGGTCTGGATTAAAAACTCCAGGCTTTTTTCCGCGCACGAAAGGTACGCTTTCTTTTTACATGCGGCATAGGCGTACAAAAGCGATTCTGAAAGCTTGCTGTTGGAATAGGTAAGGCTGTCTTCGAACCACGGCCACTCTTTGCTGGCGGTTTCGCCAAAGCGCTTGAGCTGTCTTTCGGCGAGCTTTTCGAGCAAATTTCGCGCCTTCACGCTTTGCTTTGTCTGCAAATACCAGTACAGGCCAATAATGGCAAATGCAGCGGCTCGGGGCGACTCGATGCGTACTATGGTGCCAAGCGCTTTTTGAAAAAGTTTGCCTGCTGTTTTGCGTAACTCTGCGGGAAGGTGTTCCTGGCCGCAAACAAACCCCAGCCCCCAGAGAGTTCTGCCCTGCGCGTCGTGGCTTTCCGGCTGGTGGGGGATTTTATGTTTTGCATTTACAAGGTTTGCAAATGAACCATTTGGCTTTTGCACAAACTGCACAAAGGCAAGGTATGTTTTGAGAAGGTCGAGCGCGCCCGGGTATTCTCGCTTTGCAGCCATTGCAGCCACAATCATTGCCCTTGCGTTATCGTCCACTGCATATCCATAGCGAAGGTCGGGCTCGGTGTGTTTTGCAAACTGAATAATTCCAAAGCCGTCGGTAAGTTTGGCCAGGTGGGCGAGGTTAAGGGGCGGGAGTTTTTGTTCGTCTTGTAAGGGTACCAGCTTTTGGTACAGCTGAAAATGGCTGAAGGCGACGTTGGGCCATGTCATGTGCCTGGTTTCGGCGAACGCGGTTTTGCCCATTTCTTTAACCAGTTTGGGATCTGCACAAAGTTCGCGCAGTGCCTTGGTTATGACCTTTGCGTCTTTGGGCCGCACCAGAATGCCGGTATTGGGCGTAACAATGCTTTTTGCGTATAAAGAGTCTGTGCAAACTACAGGAGTGCCGCATCCCAAGGCATACGCAAGCGTGCCCGAAACCGATTGGTTGCGGTCGAGACTGGGTGAAATATACACATCGGTTGCGCGCAAAAAACTGGTGATTTCATCTATCGCAAGGTACTTGTTGTAAAAGCGAACGTGGTTTTGAAGGCCCAAACGATTTACTTCTTTTAAAAGAAAATTGCGGTATGCTTCTCCCGCATGTTTGCGTACCACCGGGTGCGTAACTCCCATTACCAGGTACAAAAGATTGGGATATTTTTTTGTAAGGGGAGGGAGGGCCCGCAAAGCGTACTCAATGCCTTTACCCGGGCTTAAAAGCCCAAAGGTAGAAAGAACCAGATAATTTTGAAGCCCCAGTTTCGCTTTTTCCGATTGCCCGTTGGGAGTAGGCACATACGGAATGCCATGAGGAATAACGTGCACTTTGGATTCTTGCGCGCCGTAATCTGCCAGCAGTATTTCCTTTGACAATTCGTTCATTACGATAACGGCTTTGCTATGTTCGCAAATAAGCTGTGTGAGCCGCAGAACAGTTCGATTGGGTCGGGGAAGAACAGTGTGAAGAGTAACTACCACGGGTTTTTCCACTGTTTGGAAAAAGGGAATCAGGTAATCCCCCCAGTTGCCGCCAAATATCCCAAATTCGTGCTGAATGTGCACGAGCTTTAAATCCGGAGCATCGTTGAGTTCTTTGGCAAGCTGAATGTAATCTTCAATATTTTCTGCGGCGATTTGCTTGATGACCTGCCTTTCGTAGGCATAGATGTCGGTAATATCGTTGTTTATTGCCAATACTTTGGGCTTTAACGCCGGATTGTATTTTCGCTGCACCGCTTCCACCAGATCTTTTGTAAAACTCGCAATACCGCACTCTCTTGGAGGGTAGGTAGAAAGGTATGCAATGTTGTCTGTTTTATAAGGCTGCATGATTGTGATCTTTTGTGGGGTCTTTCATTTCTTTGAGCAGTTCCTGCACGCTTACGGAAGCTACAGCAATGCGCTTGTCTGCCGCTCCGTAGTATATATATAGGGTGTCTCCAAACAAAGCAGTTCCCGTGGGGAATACCACATTCGACACAAAGCCCTGCTTTTCCCATTCTTCCGTGGGCGAGAATAAGGGTTCGTGCAAGCGAGCCAATACTTTCACGGGGTTGTCTTTGTCGAGCAGCGCGGCGCACGCATGGTATACGCGGCCTTTGTTTCTTTCTTCGGTGGTATGAAAGATAATAAGCCACCCCTCTTTTGTTTCCACGGGCGGACATCCCCCGCCAATGCTTCGTGTTTCAAACCAGTGCTTGTTTTCGAGCACCACATGCTCGGGAAGGCGTTTTAACTGTTCCCACCAGTATGCGTTGTCTTGCAGCTGGTTAAAGTTTTCAAAAAAGGCAATTTGCATGTCTGGCAAAATGCGGTGCAGCAAAGCGTAACGCCCTTTTATTTTCCGCGGAAAAGGGAATACATCTTTATGCCATATTAACACATCAGACCCTGCTCCTTCTTCGTAGTACGAAGCAAAAAACGAGTAGGCGTCTTTGAGGGCGAGTTCGTCGTTGAGCAAGTCAAACTCATGATAGCTCATGGTGGGGCTCACGATGCCCTTTTTTACAAAATGCCGCAAATCTTCGGTTGTAGCGTAGGCCGTAAGCGCGTTTTTACCGTCGTGCGCCACATAAAACATATGCAGGATGTCGCCGATTTTCACCATGCGCGGATCTTCCATGCCTTTGCTCTCATAGGGGTATTCTCCCGCAAGGATTGGTTTTTGCCATCGTTCTACCACTTGGGTTGGCCCTTTTAGCCTTGCATACCCAACACTGGAGCAATGATCTTCGTCGATCGCGCGGTAAAACAGGTGGATATTGTTTCCCTCCTGCCATACGCCCGGGTTCAAGACCGCCTGGCGTTCGAATATATGTTCCGTGGGTTCGAGCAGCACCCCGTGTTTTTCCACTTTCAGCATGTTGTCGTATTGTACCAGATTCTTTTCTTGAAAGGGAGTGCCAGCCCGAGGAGGGACAGTCCCTCCTCGGGCTATTCGATAATTTCGGGGCCGATCTTCCCTCCCAGTTTTGCATTTCGCGCTTTTATCTTAACCCACTCTTCTACCGCCTCTCGGCACTTTTTGTTTCCCCCCAAAAAATTGATGAAAAATTCCCGTTGCGTGACATTTGGGAATACCTGTTTGCCAATGTAATCGCGATAACTTGACCACCGATACTCATTCAACCAGGCGAGCGTTTGTTCGAGGCTTCTTACCTTATAATCTTTCCAGAGCGGTTCTTTCAGTTCAGCCGGATTCGTATGAACATATACGAACACCGTGTAAAGTTGCTCATCTGTTTTAATGGGTACTGCCTTATAACGGGATTGAAAGAGAGGGCCTACCCTTTCGTACTGTTTGTTAAAGTAAGTAGAGTATCCGCCCATTTTGCGCATAAAGAGCGAGATTCCACCTTGCACGATCTCGCGCACAATAAGATGATAGTGATTAGGCATTAACGCGAAAGCCATAAGTTCTACAAGAGGTTTCTTTTTGGCTTCTCGTTGCAACCGAGGAGGGACAGTCCCTCCTCGGGCGAGGAGTGCCCAGAGATCAACTGTTTGCTCGTTGTTAAAAAATTCCAACCCTAAAACAAAACGGCTATAATCTTGGTTTTTACGAAATATGATGCGCTTCTCTACGCCCCGATTAACGACATGATAGATCCCCCCAATCTCAATTTGTCTGGGCTTTCTTGGCATATTATGGTAACTATACCATACAGAAGCCGAGGAGGGACAGTCCCTCCTCGTGGTTGTTGTGGATAAGTGTGGATAAGGGGGTGCGCAAGAAACAGAAATTTTGGTACAATAATGCAATATGCTTTTGGTGCGGCGACTTTTTAGCTTTGTTACCATTTTTGCGATTCTCGGCGCGTGGATGTTTTCCGGGTGGCCGCAGATTTGGAACGATCCGGCATTCCCGCCGCAGGTAAAAAACGCGCTGGCCGCCACCAAAACTATTGAACAGCAGATCAACATTATCGACCAGGAATTTAGTTGTGGCTTGAGTTCTTGTACTAGCTATAGTCCTGACGACAACTCTCTGGGCATTGTTCACTGGGACGCGGCAAAATACAATGGCGAAACGGTATATTTTGAAGCTGTCATTCGCAACGGTTTATCGGCCGAATCGGTTGAAGCAGCCCTTTTTTCTTCGAGTGGCTCACAAGTTACTGGAAGCGAGGTGACAATAACCTCTACGAGTTATACGCGAGTGCGGAGTTCTGCCTTAACATTGACTGACGATACAGACTATTCGGTTAGAGGAAAGCGCGCTCTCGGGACGGTTTTTATCAAATCCGCGCGGTTGATTATCGTGCAGTCAGCCGACCCCAGCATTACCGACACGCAAACGCAAGTGGAGGTGGGCAACAACGAATCAAGCACCGCGACATCGTACACCGACTTAACCGACAAAAAAATCTATCGCTACACAAGCGGCAGCTGGAGCCCCACACCCACCGTGTATTTTGAAGCATCGCTAAAAGCAGTTTCGACACCCACCAATGAGGCTTTTACAAGTGCAGGCACCACCACTGGCTGGGAGG
>DASRUP010000022.1:0-7416 GCA_035655395.1 Minisyncoccota bacterium | reverse complement strand
GGTTCCGCCGACTGGTTTTTAGGTAGGTTTTTCGGGTGGTGGGCCAACAAATCGGTAGCCCACGCCGTAGACGTTGTCTATCCAGAGGGGTTCCCAGGCGTTGTCGCCCAGTTTTCGGCGGAGGCGCTGGACGTACTTTTTCACCAACCCGCTGTTCACATCCACATATTCGTGGCGGAGGGCACGCTCCAAGGTCTGGAGGGGCATCACGATGCCCCGGTTTTTCATCAGGAGATGCAGCAAGAGGAACTCGGCAGGGGTGAGGAAAACGCGGCACTCCCCCAAAAAAACCTTGTAGGTGGCCGGGTTGACAAACAGGTGGCCGCTCCTAAGTGGGCCTTCGCTTTCACCGCCCGCCCGGCGCAACAAGGCCCAAATGCGGATCATGATCTCGGTAAGGTCACAGGGCAGCCTGATGTAGTCGTCGGCACCCAGTTCCAAAGAGGTAACCAACTCCATTTCGTCGCCTTTTCGGCCCAGAACCAGGAGAGGTACATTGGTAAATCCGCGGAGTTCCTGAATGGCCTTGGCCAGGGTAAGGTCGTCAAAGTCTGGGTGAAGGAGAACGACGTCCGGGGACTCGCGCTCCACGGTTTCCAGTCCTTCTACTGCGGTGGGCATAGTGACGGGAGAGACATCGGGCCAGCGCAGGCGCATGGCCAGAGTCGCAATTTCACAGGTCCTCCCGTCCCCGCCTATAAATACTGCTTTCATGCGATCCTTCTACGACTTTAGAATTTGAGGCATATTGCCTCTTTTGCTAGGTTTGCTATACTATGAACGGATGGATTTGTCAAACCTGCCTGCCGACAGACAGGCGCAGAAGGAATCAATTCTTATTACATCAATAACCCCCTACTTTCTGGAAAAGGGGCGACTTTGGTTTAAAGAAAATCTTAAAAAAATACTCGAGGCCGCAAAAACCCAGCAGTTTTTTGCAGACAATATTTTGTTTTTAGAAAAAGACCGGCAGTATTCGGTTTCAGAGCTTTTACGAAAGTTAGACGAGCTGGGCTATGAAAAAGTTCTGGAAGTTCGCGACATGGGCGAGTTTTCGCATCAAGGCGGCATGGTAGAGTTTTTTCCTATTAACTCTAGCAACGCCATTCGGGTGGAATTTGTTGGAAATCGCGTAGATACTATAGAGCAACTGCCTATTTTTGTTACAAATGAGGAACAAGCAAAAGAAATCTTGCAAAAGCGGTTAAAATCCCAAAGGCTTTTTTCAGACCTAAAAAACCTTAAAGAAAACGAGTATTTGGTGCACTTAGACCACGGCGTGGCAAAGTTTACGGGGTTTGAAGAAATTGGCAAAGAAAAGTATTACGTTTTGGAATATGCGGCAGAAGACAAGCTATTCGTGCCCGTTGGTTTGGAACGCAAGCTTTCCCGTTATGTAGGGTTTGCAGATCCCCATATTGCGCGCCTTGGCTCCCCTACTTGGCAAAAGACCAAACGCAAAGCAAAAGAAGAAATCGAGCGGCTGGCCAAAGAACTGTTAGAGATTTACGCAAAGCGCGAGGTCAGCTCACGGCCCGCGTACGAAGAAGCACAAGATATTGAACAAAAACTCAAAGAAACCTTTCCATACGAGGAAACGCCAGACCAAATCCAGGCCTTACAGGATATATATGAAGACCTTGCCCAAGAAGAACCCATGGACCGCATTGTGTGCGGCGACGTGGGATTTGGCAAAACAGAAGTTGCTTTGCGAGCCATGGTGCGCGCTGCGCATAACGGATGGCAAGCAGCCCTTTTGGCTCCTACTACCATATTGGTAGACCAGCACTATAAAAACTTTGAAGCAAGATTAAAAGACTTGCCTATTCGCTTGGCTGCGCTTTCCCGTTTGCAAAGCAGAAAAGAACAAGAAAAAGTTTTGCAAGAATTAAAAAATGGAAATATTGATATTGTAGTTGGCACGCATAGGCTTTTGTCAAACGACGTTGAATTTAAAAACTTGGGTTTGCTTGTTCTCGACGACGAGCAACGGTTTGGCGTAAAACAAAAGGAAAAATTCAAAGAAATGCGAAGCTCTTTGGATGTCTTGTCGCTTTCTGCCACCCCAATCCCCCGCACCCTGTACATGGCGCTCTCTTCGCTCAAAAAAATAAGCACCATTCAAACGCCGCCCGAAGGCAGGCTGCCTATACAAACCACTGTTGCAAAAAGAAACGAGAAAATTATTACAGAAGCTATCCAAAAAGAGCTTGCCCGCGGTGGACAGACATATTATTTGCACAACCGAGTTGGCACCATAGAACAGGTAAAAAAGCATTTAGAAAGACTCGTACCCAGCGCCACGTTTGGCGTGGCCCACGGCAGAATGCGAGAAGACCAGCTTATCAAAGTTATCGAAGATTTTCGGGCCAAAAGGTTTGATGTTTTAATTGCAACCACCATTATTGAAAATGGCTTGGATATGGCAAACGTAAGTACTATTATTGCAGAAGATGCCACTAAACTTGGTTTGTCGCAAGCCTACCAAATAAAAGGAAGAGTGGGCAGGTCAAACATCCAGTCGTACGCGTATTTCCTGTACGGCGGCAGATTAACGCCCAAGGCAAATCTTCGTTTAAAGGCGCTTAAAGAAGCAGAAGAACTGGGCTCTGGCTACAAAATCGCCATGAAAGATTTGGAAATTCGCGGCGCCGGCAATATCTTAGGCCGCGAGCAAGCCGGCACCGTAAACACCATCGGCCTCAACCTGTATTGCCAAATGTTATCTGAATCTGTCGAAAGAATGAAAACTGCAAGACCTGCCCCATAGGGCTCACCAATAGGCAACCCTAACAAGCTACTGTATCAATATAGCAATCGTCGTCCCAAAATGCTTTATTTCTATGTACCCTTTCGCGCGTCTCTTCTGACAGTATCCTAAACCGTTGAATATTGTTATCCCACTGGTACTCAACAATTTTTTCCTTTGATGGACAACAATTTCTATCCCCTGCTTCGTATGCTCCGGTAAATCCAATAAGAACTTGTTTATTGGGGTTCCAGCGGATAAGGTGGCTTTGCAAACTTTCCTTAAACTCAAGAGGCTGTATTTCTCCATCAAGATTAGCTTGATAAACTCCCACGATATCAGGTCCTGCCGTATGGGTATAACACGAAGATGCTATAACGATTGCCTCTTCCCTACCATCATCTGTAACGTCGAAGTATTCGATATTGTTCACAAACACGGCAGAAAGAGATGGCGCAACCTCATCACAATCGGAATAAGGCGGTATAGATGAGAAGTAAGAAGCGAAATCAATTTCTTGAATAGACTTTTCCTCCTCCATAAACCGGAACGTGGAGAGGATTTGTTTTAAAATATCATGATCTGGCTCTTCTTCATCAGTATGCTCCCCCCGAAGAGGCCAATTTTGAGATCCTGTGTATGCAGAAAACCCAAATCTTATTGCAGTACCACCCTCTGGATTCTCTATATAGTAAGCTACTCCAAGCCGTCCCTCAAAGAGATTGGTGAACACGTAATAAAATAAGTGATTATCGAAATTTCTCATAAAAACTTCATCTTCTCCAGGATGACGACAATCGGGAGGACTACACTCACCCATTCCTGTATTTGCGATAACAACATCTAGCATCTCTTGTCCTGTTTTTATCGGAACACTATCAATAGAAATATATGCGTAGTCCGTTTGATTCCGTAAACCAGACTGATCACCTTGTATTGATTCCCAATCTAAAGGATACTTCACCTCAAACCCAAACTCATCGTTGCGGTACGTTTGCCACCCGGAGGTGTCGATTTGTTGGGGTTTCACCTCGGTTGCAGACCAGCCCTTTTGAAATCCTTCTGGACAGTTGATATCACAAGTTACAAAATCGCAACGATAACCGGTTTGCGCTTCACATTCTTCTTGAGTTGGGAATACTCTTTTGGCCTGTGGGGGAATCGAAACACATGCTGAATTGCAAGCTTCCATCAAGGAAAAAGGTACGTTGGGACGTGGTCCACATCCACCGATCCCAATACATTTTTCTCCGTCAAAATACGATCCCCAAAATACCTCACATGGGCCATAATCCTGTTGATCGGGCCTCCACGCACAACTACCCGAATATACTGTTTCGTCTGGTTGGGAAAAGTTCTGCAGCAGCAAAATCGCGCCGACGACAAAAACGGCGGCGGCGAGAGCCACGGCGAGCAAAAGTTTTGTTTCGGTTCGGAAGTCTTGGAAGAAATTCATCCCGTTAGAAATGCTCTTTTTGTTACCTAATCTTTATTGCCCCGATAGATGCCGTTTGACCAGCGACATTTCTAACGGGATTCATTGCTTCATTATACTACAGACGTATGCACACAAAAACCCACAAAAAGCTAATTGTGGAAAACTCTTGATTGACACCTTTTTCTATGTTACAGTGTTAATAAAGAAGAGTGCCACCATGCGCCGAACGGTGTACCTAGCGTACACCTAGCCCCTTTCAGGGGGAGTAGGACGTGGGGCGCTTTTCTTTTTGTCTTGCAAACGGAATTTCCAAATATTTATCTTCTCTGAAAGATACGGAGTTTGCCTGTTCAGCTTTAAGCCAAACATCTGTTCGATATGCTCAACAATTATCAACTTTGCCGGACTTGTCTCAAAGCCTTCCCACGCATATCCTACGGCACCCATAAGCATATCCACAATTTGCACTTCTGGCGATTCTTTTGAGTCAACCGCCTCTACGTTTCGTACGCAAGGCGACAAAACTTCAGCACATGTATCATCTAACCTATTCTTAAGGACTCTCTTTAAATCCTCCAAACGCCCAACCTCTATGCCGTTCTCCTTTCTTCGCCTATCGACAAAAATCTGGTAAGATTCCCTAACTCCGCGGTGTATATAATCTTTCTCTATATTGCGACTTAAAAAGAAATACAAAAACTTGTAGAAACCAAGCTCTGCGTCATTGTTGTGATAAACTTGGTAGTCAATTGCATGAGTATCCAGAACCACGCAGCGAAAGTCAACCATAGGAAATTCAGAAAAGAAATCAATAAACCGCTGGTACGTTTCCAGCTTTCCTTTCGACACTTTCGTCCACTTGAGCTCGCTCCTTCGCGTGGGAAACTCTCTGTCCCATAGCTGCCAAAACGTTCTTTCAAATTCGTCTCGTTTTTCCCTTGGTAACCATAGACTGCCAAACAGCTGATATCGCCCCTTTGAAATCCGACTCTCATCTACAAAAATATATCGCATACCCTCAACTTTACCAGTTTCCCTTACTTAAAATCAATAGGGGGTGAATTTTTGTTTTCTGGAAAGTATATGCTAGAGTAAGAACAGTTTTATTGATACACTTGCAAAATTTTTATATTCGAGTATACTCCAAACTTGTATGAAAAAATTGGTTATTGTTGAAAGCCCAACCAAAGCAAAAACAATTCAGCAATTTTTGGGAAAAGACTACGTGGTGCAGTCTTCTTTTGGCCATGTGCGGGATTTACCCAAAAGCAAGCTGGGGGTTGATGTAGACAAAAACTTTGAGCCAAGCTACGTAATTCCCACAAAAGCCAGAAAAACGGTTTCCTTACTAAAAAAAGAAGCAAAAAAGGCAGACTCCGTAATCCTTGCTTCCGATGAAGACCGCGAAGGCGAAAGCATTGCCTGGCACCTGGCCCAAGCCCTGGGTTTGCAAGACCCAGAGCGAATTGTTTTCCATGAAATTACCAAACAAGCTATTCAAGAAGCGTTGGAACACCCCCGCAAAATTGATAACAATTTGGTGGAAGCCCAGCAAGGCAGGAGGATTTTAGACCGGCTGGTTGGCTACAAACTCTCCCCTTTCCTTTGGAAAAAGGTGGCGCGCAGGTTGTCTGCCGGCCGCGTGCAATCGGTAGCCGTGCGTTTGGTGGTAGATAGGGAGCGCGAAATAGAAAAGTTTAAACCAGAAGAATACTGGAGCGTTGAAGCATTGTTCGAAAAAGAAAAGAAACAGTTTAAAGCAGCGCTCTCTGCAAAAGACGGCAAAGCCATTGAAAAACTCGGAATTAAAAACAAGGAAACAGCCGATACTATTTTAAAAGACTTGGAAGGGGCAGAATATAAGGTAGCCCAAATAGAGAAAAAAGAAACCAAGAAAAACCCTTTGCCGCCGTTTACCACTTCTACGTTGCAGCGCGCCGCGGCTTCACGCTTTCACTTTCCTGCCCGGCTTACCATGAGTGTTGCCCAGCAGTTGTATGAACAGGGGCACATTACCTACCACCGGACAGATTCGTTAAACCTTGCCCAATCGGCGCTTGCCGCGGCACAAGAATTTATTACCAAAGAATACGGCCAAAACTATTGGACAGGGGCTCCTCGCCGTTTCAAAACAAAATCAAAAGGCGCCCAAGAAGCGCACGAAGCAATCAGGCCCACTGTTCCCTCTCGCCAACCGGGCAGCGTCAAGTTAACGCCCCAGCAAACAAAGCTGTACAAACTTATTTGGCAAAGGTTTATCGCCTCGCAAATGGCGCCGGCCGTATTCGATTCAACTTCCATAGACATACAAGCAATCAACAATCAACAATCAACAATCCCTGTTTATACATTTCGCGCGACAGGCCAAATGCAAAAGTTCGAAGGTTTTTTAAAAGTATACCCCATGAAATTCGAGGAAACCGACCTTCCCAATTTGGAAAAAGACGAAATACTCGACTTAAAAAAGCTTTTATCGGAACAACACTTTACCCAGCCGCCTCCGCGCTTTAACGAAGCAAGTTTAATTAAGGCTTTGGAAAGTTATGGCATTGGCAGGCCTTCTACCTACGCCCCTATTCTTTCTACTATTCAAGACCGCAACTACGTGGAAAAAGATGACCAGCGCCGCCTGCGTCCCACCGAAATCGGGCTTGCCGTAAACGATTTGCTTGTCGCGCACTTTCCCCAAATTGTGGACGTTGCCTTTACGGCGCAAATGGAAGAGGAGCTAGACGAAATTGCCGAAGGCAAAAAAGAATGGCAGCCCATGCTGAAAGAGTTTTACGGCCCGTTTGCCGCAAATCTAGCAAAAAAAGAAAAAGAAGTTGCCGAACAAAAAATAACGGCAGAAGAAACCGACAAACAATGCCCGGAGTGCGGAAAACCCCTGCTTATTCGCTTTGGCAGGTACGGCAAGTTTTACGCGTGCTCTGGCTTTCCCGAATGCAAATACACAGCCTCGCTGGAAGAAAACAATATCAACGTCCCCTGCCCCAAATGCGGCAAAGGCCAGCTTACCGCCAAACGCACCAAACGCAAAAAAATATTTTACGGCTGCAACCGATACCCTGAATGCGACTTTGCCTTGTGGGACAAGCCCACGGGCGAGAAATGCCAAACCTGCAACTCGCTTATGGTAGAAAAAGCCAAAGCCGCCAAATGCTCCAACAAAGACTGCGAAACCAACAAAAAGAAGTAGTTTACAAACCCCAAATTCTCTGGTAAAATA
>DASRUP010000021.1:0-9188 GCA_035655395.1 Minisyncoccota bacterium | reverse complement strand
CAAATTGGGAAACTTTTGCTACCATAGTGGAAACGAAGGAAAGTGAAATTTTGAAATGAAACTAAAATCAAAACAAATTGCCCGCGGAATCTGGATCTTCGTTGTCCTGCTCATCGTGCTCTCTATGTTCGGCTTTCTCTTAGCCCCCCTATTCGGCACCGGCTTATTCTAACCCACCCAGTACAGGCATTATAGCCATTCTCCCTCAAAAAGTGAAGGGGCAGCTCGTCCATACGAAACTGCCCCTTTAAAGAGCTGCGGATTTTAGCTACGCTGCGCAAAAGCCTTTGTGCGTTCCATTGCCCCGTAAAGAGACTCATAATCCAACCGATGCGGAATCTTGAGAGTTTGTTGATACCAATCGAGGTTCGCAATCAGCGTTATACCCGATGTGTAAAGTACACAGAGTACACGCTGATGACTTTCTTCGAGAGTTTTTCCTGTTTCCCTCACACATACGCCAAAACGGTAGTCGTGTGGAACGTGCGATTCTGCGGAACCAGAACAAGGTACAACTTCCAGAGTATAACCAAAAGTTTCTTTCAGTTCTCTCTGTGTAAGGCTAGGGTATTCACTGAGAATTGAGTCAGCAGTAATTACCTTCGTGGGAGCTCGAAGCGGATCGTCTTTACCGCAAAACAGTACAACATCAACATAGGGAGAAAGGGGCGCTTCCCTGTAAAGCCTTTTTTCCTCTCCGCTCTCCTCTACCCAATCGGATCCACAAATCCCCATGTCGTAATTTCCTCTCGCAACAAGTGCTGGAATTTCCCGCGCCCGCATAAACACGCCGCGACAAACTGTGGACTCTTCATTTGGCCTCTCTGCCCACTCCCATATATATTTTGCCCTTCTCTTCACCCAAAGAGGTCCGCCAAAAACATCTCTCAAGAGATCGTCCACATGTCCCCTCGCCAGAGTCAAATCACGTCCTTTTGGGAATGCAATTCGTAACATCCTACTTCCTCCTTATTTTGTTAAAGATCAACTCTTCTCAAAAGAAAACTCCCTTTTGAGAAGGGAGCGAGTGTGACTAAAATAAACGTCAAAGAATCACAATCATCCCCTTCTCACAAGGGTTTGACCATGATGCGTTTTTGCAAGGCGGTCTATCATAAGCTTGTATCCACCCATGCCTTTATTGAGCCAGCGGGAAACACGAGCTACCGTGGTTGAGCTTAAACCCGTTTCTTTTTCGATTTGCGAATAGGGTATACTTTCGCTTAACATGCGGGCTGCCTGCCAGCGCCTGCTAAATTCCATAATCTCTTGGGGCGTCAGCAAATCACGCAAAAACTTTTTTGCTTCTTGTTTGCTGCGCAAGGCAGAAATCGCCTGGGCCAATTCTTCAGTTGTTTTGGTATTCCATTTTTCCATACTTTTCTGCTTTATTATACTAAAGCACTTTAGTTAGCTAAAGTATAGCAAGGCCAAAGACCCCTGTCAATATCCCCTAGCTGCGGAAGACATCAAGGAATACCTTGGAAGGTATGTGCACTCGCCCTTTTTCGGCGAGTTCTTTTTTGCCTTTTTTCTGCTTTTCCAGCAGCTTGCGTTTTCTGGTAACGTCGCCCCCATACAAGGGAGCCGTAACGTCGCGCCGCCTTGCCCTTATGGTTTCCCTTGCAACAACATCTCCCCCCACTACCGCCTGAATGGGCACGGCAAACTGCTGGGGCGGCAGGAGGTCTTTTAATTTTTCTGCAATCGCTTTTCCTTCGCGATACGCTTTCTCGCGTGAAACCACCTGCGAAAACGCTTCTTCTTTTTGGCCCGCAATGTGAATTTCCAGCTTTACTAAGTGAGCCGGCCTCCAGTCTGAAATCTGGTAATCCATAGAAGCCATGCCTTTGGTGGCGCTTTTAAGCTTGTCGTAAAAATCTATGACAATTTCCCGCAGCGGTGTTTCGTACAACACCGAAAGCGAGTTTGCAGAAAGGTTATTGGTTTCCAGTTGCTGGCCTTCCAATTGCGCCAACAACTGGATTACCTGTGAAAAATAGTTTGTCGGGCAAACCACCTCAAGCCACACCCAGGGTTCCTGGACCAACTGAACCATATGCGGCTCGGGCCAGTCTGCCGCGGTCTTCACCGACATTTCGCGGCCCCTCGTATCTATAAGGCGAAACTCCACAGACGGGCGCGAAATTACCAAGGGCACCTGGTACTCTCGCTGCAAGCGCTCTGAAATAATTTCCGAGTGCAGCACTCCCAAAAATCCGCACCTGAATCCCCTGCCCAAAGCCTCGTGTGCCTCCGGTTCATACTCGAATGCAGGATCGTTGAGTTTTAATTTCCATATGGCGTCTTTAAGAGAATCAAAATCATTGGCATTTTGCGGGAAAAAGCTTACAAACACCACTGGACGCGAAGGCTTGTAGCCATGCAGCGGTTCTGCGTGCGAAGTCTGCTGCAATGTGATCGTGTCGCCAATACGCACTAAGTCTGGCTCTTTGAGGCCGGTGGCAATATACCCAATTTGTCCTGCCGCCAGGCTGCCGTCTGGCACTTCTTTGGGCGAAAAATGCCCTACCTCTTTTGCCGCAGCTTTCGCCGCGGTTGCCTTGAAAAACAAAGGGTCGTTTGTTTTTGCTTTTCCCTCTACTACGCGTACATACGCCACCACACCTTTAAAAGCGTCGAAGTGCGAATCGAACACCAGGGCGCGCAAAGGCTTTTCGGCTTCTTCTTTTGCCGCAGGGACTTTTGCGATTACCGCCTGCAGCAAACTCTCCACGTTTTGCCCGGTTTTTGCCGAAATGCGGAAAACCTCGCTCTCTGTAATGCCAAGCAGATCGGCAATCGATTGGGAAACTTCTTCGATTCTCGCCGAAGCTAAATCAACTTTATTCAAAGCGGGAATAATTGCCAGCCCCTGTTCTCTTGCCAGTTTCAAATTAGCCAGGGTTTGCGCCTGCACGCCCTTGGTGGCGTCCACCAGCAAAATCGCGCCCTCTACCGCAGCCAAAGAGCGCGAAACCTCGTAGCCAAAATCCGCATGCCCGGGAGTGTCGATGAGATTCAAAACGTATTCGCCGTACTTTAACCGAATAGGCTGTAACTTTATGGTAATCCCCTTTTCCCGCTCCAGGTCCATCTGGTCTAAGAACTGCTCTTTCATTTGCCGCTTTTCTACGGCGCCGGTCAATTCCAAAAAGCGGTCGGCCAAAGTCGACTTTCCATGATCCACATGCGCGATTATAACGAAATTTCGAATATTACCTGCCATAAAGTTTTCCTTTAAGCGCTTTCCAGAAATACAACATTTCGGGCGACTTTACAAGAAAGGCGCAGGCAGCAAAAGCCAGTATGCCCCCCATAGAAGCTAATAGTAACTGGCCCAAGACTTCTTCATACGTCGTTAAGAAAAACACGCCCCCGTAGAGACGCAAAATTCCATACGTAACAATCCCCAATGCAACAGAAGCAACTGCTGTTTTGGCCAAGGAAAGATACAAATCTTTTTGCAAAATTTCCCGCACATATTTTGCCAGAAATATGCCCAGCAGTATGGCCTGCGCCATGCCCGAAATCACCAACGCCAAAGGCAGGGCAAGCACGCGAATATCCTCGATTCCCTCGAGTTTCAAAAGCGCCACCAACACGTCGCCCAGCGCGCCAGGGACGGCAAGTGTTCGTATAAGGAACACCGCCAGCACAATATTAAACGCCACCGAAAACAAACTGATGACGGTGGGGGCTTTGGTGTCTTTTGTGGCAAAAAAAGCGCGCGCCAAAAAGGGAATGAGGGCCTGGAACAACACGCCAAAGGCAAAAATGCCAAGAGCGGCCGCGGTAAGCCTTGTATCGTCCCAGGTGAATTTGTCGCCGGCTCCATACACCAGCCGCACGCTCTGCGCCCGCAATAAAAACAATAGTATCGCCACCGGCATTACAAAAAAGAAAATCTGACGGAACGTGGTGGCAAAGGCTTCCTGAAAATCTTTTATGTTCTTCTTTGCAAAAGAACGCGAAAGCGAAGGAAACGCTGCCATTGCGAAAGAAACCCCGATTAAACCGATAGGAAAATACTGCACATCGTTTGCGTAGTTAAAAATAGTAATGCTTCCTGTCGCTATCAAAGACGCCAGGGCCGTAAGAACAACCAGGTTTACATGCAAACTGGCTGCGGCAATCGTTCGGGGCAAGGCCAGCAAAAACATTTTTTTCATGGCCTGGTCGCGCCAGTCAAACAAGGGGCTCCACTTAAAGCCAGAATGCAGCACGGCCGGCACCTGCACCGCAGAATGCAGCAAAGCTCCCGTTACTACGCCCAAGCCTAACCCCCAAATGCCAAAGAGCGGCACCAAAAACACAATCCCCGCGATAATGCCCACATTGTACAAAATGGGAGCAAGCGAGTAAGCGAGAAACTTTCCAAAGTAGTGCAGCATCCCGGAAAACACCGAAGAAACTCCGAGCAAGAGCGGGCTCAAAAGCATGAGCCTGGTAAGACTGGCTGTAGTTTCCTGTTGTTCTGTGGTGAAACCCGGCGTTATAAATTCAACCAAAAAGGGCGCAAAAAGAAACGCCAGAGCCGAAAGTACCAAGAGCAAAAGGAACAAAACGTTCAGCACGTTGCTGGTAAATTTCCACCCCTCTTCCCTGCTTGTATGGAAGTGTTCGGAAAACATGGGCAAAAACACGGCAGAAATTCCGCCCATAATTAAAATGCCGTAGATAAAATCGGGAATGCGGAAAGCGGCAAGGTATATGTCGGTAGTCTCCCCTGCCCCGAAACGCCACGACAAAAGCCCGTTTCGCACAATGCCCAAGGCCCTGCTTACCAACGAGGAAAGCACCAAAAGGCCTGCGGCAAAGGCAATGGTTTTGGTTTGAATATTAAAAAACTGACTGAATGTCATCTCTCTATTATACGCAAATTTTAATGCTTGACAAATGCGGAAAGCCTTGCTACAATAAGCGTGTTGGAGGAAGCTGGACAGTCGCTCCGCCTTAAACACGGAGAGGAAAGTCCGAACACTCACGTTCTAGAAGACTAGAAAGTAGCAGGGTAGCGGGTAACGCCCGTCTGGTGCAAACCAAGAGGTGCGAACAGTGACGGCGAGGCCGAAAGGCCGAGCGTCCCGAGAGCAATCGAGGGATAACTTTGCAGCAATGCAAGAGTGAAACGGCCAAATCCTTACCCGAGCGCAAGAGCAAAACAGAAGGACTGCAATTCATGTAGAACTTCTGTGAAAAAGTAGCTCGCATGACTCCGAGAGCAATCGAGGAGCTAGATAGATGACTGTCGTTTCGCCGGTCCATGGACTGGCGGGATACAGAATTCGGCTTATAGGCTTCCTCCAACACGAAAAACCCGCCTCGTCGGCGGATTTTTTGTTTGTAAGGCTCTTACGCCTTGCCGGTTTTTTCAAACTGCCTTACCCACTTTTTTACCGTCTCCTTTTCTTGATTTAACAGCTCCAAATTCAAAAACAAATCAACCAATTCCATGCGCGCAAAATCGTTCATATGGGGAATTTTTACCAACAGCGACTGTTTAGTTTCTTGGCTCAACCCAACTTCGCTTAGTAACTTTTGCAGTTGTGCGTCTGTTATAAACGTTTTCATGCGTTTTGTGCTGCAGCTGGTTTTTCTTTTGCTACCAAAGATTCAAATACCGCGGAAAGCAAAAAACCGAACACACCCATACCCCCTTTTTCTTTTTGCTCTTTCATTTTTTGAGCGATTTCCGCTCTCGAAGCCTCCCACAACTTTCTATCGCCAAACCCATATTTTGCGGCCATGTTGTACAGTAGTTCTTCGTCTTCTTCAAAGTCAAAACTTGCGCGTTCTTGAAAATCCTTTGCATCTGCAATAAGGTCTGCGGCGTCTATCTTGTTTTTTCTCAAGTGTTCAAATATCTCCTGCCCCTTTTCAGAGTCATCAATTTCCCCTTTCACAAACCTTCTTTCAAAATCTTTTGCTAAATCTTCCTGCAGCCGAGTATAGCTTTGCTCTATTACTTCTTCTGGGACCTGGGCACCCAATTCTTGCAAAAGCCTTTGTTCTTCGGCCGCCATGTTTGCTTCCCATTCTTCCTTGAGCTGGAACCGAGCTCGGTTTCTGGCTTCCGTCTCTAACATTTCTTTATGCCAAAGAACGTATTTCTTTGCCTGCTCCATGGTCTTCTTTTCTTTGGTGCCGTTTTCCCTAGGGAATTCCACTTTTTTGCGTAGCCACAAAAATCCTCCTGGTTTTGTTTTAATACCGTCTATACGAAACCCCTTATCGGCAAGCAGTGCTACTGTTGCCTTATCAACATCAACGCCTAAGAGCTCGCGAAGATGGGAGGCTTTTATCTCGAACCTTGTCTGCATGGCCTCGCGTTTTTTGGGATCTTTGGGAAGAATGCTGGCGAGCTTTTCTTGAACTAACTCCCGCTGCCTCACAAACCGGTGTTCGTCCACATACGCCTTTTGGCTGCCCACTTTTTCCTGAATGCGGTCTTGCAGATTTACTCCTTCGATTTTTTCCCAAAACTCGCGCAAAAGCTCCGGCGGAGCCCCACTTTGCAACAACTCTTTATACGCCACTAGTTTTACGTGCGAAGGCAGATCTCTGTCGTGTTCTCTCGATAAGTTAAACGAATCGCGCAAGTGCTGCGCTTTTTTCCATTCTGCGTGTTCGCCCAATTGAGTTTTGAATGCCTCGTTCTCATAAAGCAAATTCATTACCCTTTCCTTGGGTAATTCGCGGATTTGCCCTTCTCCAAGCATTTGCAATTCGGGAAAAACTCCTTTGTTGGCCACAAGGTATTCCTTGCCTTGCTGCGCAAAAATATCATACTGCCTACCCTCGAGGATGCGCTCTGCCATTTCGAGCTTTTCTTCTGCTATGCGAAACTTCGACTCGTCGTAAAACCTGCTGCGCATGCTTTCGAACGCCCTGTCCATACGATCCCTTTCCTTTTCTTTCCGCGTACCCTCCAAATCTTCCATGGGAAACTTTTCCCTTATATCTTCCGCACTCTCTGCCCCCGTTTCCGCAGATTCTGGTTCTTCCTCAAGCTGCTTTGCTCGATCCACAATTTGGCGGCGCACGTCGTTACCTAAATCGTCAATTTCGTTTGCTACTCGCTTTAGTTCAGCCTGAAAGCCTTTTTCTTTTCTATTTTTCTTTTGCCGTGCTTCTACCAGCTCCCGTGCCAACCTTTCAACTTCACTATCTGGTTCGCTCTCAACGGCTTCTGGACTGGTTGCGCCTTCCTCGTCTTTTGCAGATTCTTCGTCCTTAGGACTCTCCAAAGCAGGTTTCATGCCAGGCAACGCATGCCCTCGTTCCGGCCTTGGATATTCTTTGGTAAGCAAAGCAGCCATCTCTCTTAAGCGCGGCATACTCATTCTCGAAAGCTCGAACGCGTCTTCTTCTGGATTTTCAATTTGCTGTTCACCGACTAAAACTGCCGCCCGCCTTCTTTCTGCGGCCTCTTCTGGAAAGATGGTGCCGTCTTGCTCTAAAGCTGTAATCTCCTGTTCTACAAAAGCCAGAAATTTCTCTTTATTGCTTTCTTCCGGCTCGGCTTCTTCTGGCACGGCCCTGCCGTATTTTGCGTCGTCCTCTCTTACTCGTCTTCTCGATTCTCTATCCTCTCGTTCAGTTCTTTCTCTCGACGAAGCCTCATCTTTTTCAACCCTTTTCCGAGATTTCCTTTTATCTTCCTCTTTTCTTCCCTCTGATCCCTCTATATCGTTCGCCTGCCTCTCTCTCGACCCTTGCTCGTCTCTCTTAAGTTGTTCGGCAAACTCCTGGCCTTCGGAGCTTTCAAGCCATTCTTGGGGAGTCGGCGGTTTTTCGTTTTTTGCCATAGCAATAGAAAATTACGATATTCTTGCGCGTTCTCTAATTTCCGCCTCCACGACCATTTTTCTTCTTCCGTATTTTAACTTGGCTACTTCACGAATGGGTTCTGCCAGCTGGCGGTTGCCCTCTTTGGGCTTTATGGTTTCCATGCGGAAAGGCGCAAACACTTTGCCCTGTACCATAAGTTTAATCAACAAATTAAAGTTGTCCAAATTTACCAGGTCAAACTGCGAAAACTCCGGCTTAAAATGCTTTTCCAAAAACTCGGCGTCTTCTGCTCCTACGCGGAACGAAGCTATGCTCCCCACATTTCCCAACACCGCATTTTTAATCTGCTCGGTAAGCTGGGGCATATACTGGTGGGCAATAATAAGGTTTAAACGATACTTTCTGGCTTCAGAAAGAATGGTTGCAATGCTGTCTGTGGTAAAGTTTTGGAATTCGTCGATATACAGGTAAAAATCGTTGCGAGCTTCGGCGGAAGTCCGAGCCCGTTTCATGGCAGCCATTTGCATCTTGGACACCAGGATTAACCCAAGCAGCGAGCTGTTTATTTCCCCGGTAAGCCCTTTGGACAGATTTGCCAGGAAAATTTTCTTTTCGTCCATAATCGTGTTTAAATCAAACACCGAACGGGACTGCCCAATAATATTGCGCACCATTTCGTTTTCAATAAACCGGCCGATTTTGGAAACCACGTATCCTAACATGTCAGACTTGGTGGACCCGGTGGTTTGCTTCCACTCTTTCAGCCAGAAATCCCGCACCATAAGGTCTGAAACCTGGCGCAAGCGGTTTTCCATATATTCAGCATCCACGAACATGCGCGGAATTTCCACCAGCGTGCCCGGATTTTTGGGGTCTGCCATTAAGGCCAGCATGGCGTTTCGCATGTAGTGCTCAAACATGGGGCCGATAATCTCGGGCGGAAACAACTTTTGAAAAATGGCTATCATTTCCTGCACGGCAAAGTCTTTTTGCTCGGGGCTGTCGTATTCTAACATGTTTAACCCCATGGGATGTTCCAAGTCAAAAGGCTCAAAGAGCACCACGTCTTCCACGCGCTCTTTGGGAATATTTGCCAATGTGTCTTCGATAAGTTCGCCGTGAGGGTCGATAACGCCAACGCCTTCGCCGTTTTCAATATCCTGACGGATCATTTCACGCAGCATGCTGGACTTTCCCGTACCCGTCTGCCCCACAATGTAAAAGTGGCGCCTCCGGTCTTCCCTCGAAGCAAACGAAACCATGCGCTCTTCTCCCCGATACAGCACGTGCCCCACGGTGTTGAGGCCCTGGGTTGGCAGTTCCATGGGCGGGGGAGCTGTTACTCCCCTGCTCATTTTTACATACGGAGTTTCCAAAAATCTCGTGGGGAAATG
>DASRUP010000020.1:0-10746 GCA_035655395.1 Minisyncoccota bacterium | reverse complement strand
TCGGGATTGTGGTGGTCTTTTTTGTTTTAGCTCTCAATGTATTTGCCACAGAGGCCCGGGGGTTTATGGTTCAGGTGTCTTCGCCCTTTCAGGCAGCGCTTTGGGACTCGGGAAACAGCATTTCCACGTTTTTTGGGGGAGGGGCGTTGCAGAGGGACAATCAAAGGTTGCGGGAAGAGAATCTTTTGCTCCAAAGCCAAATCGTGTCGCTGCAGGACACGGCAGAAGAAAACGAAGAGTTGCGCAAGGTGTTGCAGTTTGAACTTACCGGAGAGTTTCCCCTTGTAATGGGAGAGATAATCGGCAAAACGCTTGCAGATGGTATAATCACCATAAAAGCAGGAGAGGAAAAAGGGCTTCGTAAGGGAATGCCGGTGATTACCTCTGGCAAGGGCGTGGTAGGGAGAGTGCACGAAGTATTCCAGGGCTATTCTCGCATTCAGGTTTTGTCGGCAGAGGAAAGCAAGTTCGAGGCCAAGGTAGCAGGCAAAGAGATTTCGGGCGTTGTCGCCGGCCAGGGCGACGGTAAGATTATTTTCGACTTCGTTCCTCGCGACGCCGACCTTGCCCAGGGAGACCTTGTTGTTACGAGCCAGTTGGGCAATATATTCCCAGAAAACCTTTTGGTGGGCGAGGTAGCCGAAGTTATCAAAACGGGAGCAGGTCCTTTCCAGAAGGCGGTTGTAAAGCCTTTTTTCCATACAAAAACAGCAGACGTAGTCTTTGTGGTATTGCTCTAAATTCATGATGCGAATTATTCAAATGTGTTTGGTGTTGTATGCATTTGCACTTTTGCAAATGAGTTTTTTTGTGCATTTTCTTCCCGAGGGCATAGCAGTAAATCTTATTTTTCCTGCAGTGCTGTTTATTGCCGTATTCGAGCGCGCAGAATCTTCCTTGAGCATTGCCGCAGCCGTGTTCGGCGGGCTGCTGATCGACGCTTTTTCGGAAACGGTTTTTGGTTTTTGGCCGCTGATTCTAGTTGCAATAGTTATCACGGTAAAACTCATTTTAGAAAATTATGTCAGGCTTCCCATTCCTAAAAAGTTTTAAGGGGTTCCAGGTAAGTCGGGAAGGAGAGCTGGAGCTGCAGGATGTATTTTTAGACAGAGTGATTGTTGAGAGGGAAATCGAAGAAAATATTGGGTTTGAAAGGAAGTTGGAAATTCCCTTGTCGCGGTGGCTGCTTTGGGGGGTATACGCAGTTTTTTTGGTGGTGATGACGGTGTTTTTTGGGAGAACGTTTTATATGCAGGTTTTTGCGAGCGACGAGCTTCAGGCAAAAGCCGAGCAAAATGCCGTGCGGAGTTCTCCTTTAGGATCGGACCGCGGTGTCGTATACGACCGCTTCGGGAAACAATTGGTGTTCAACAAGCCGAGTTTCGACTTTGTGTGCGACCAGAGAGACCTGCCCGAAGAACGTTTTGAGAGAGAAAGGGTCTTGCGTACGGCAGCTGCCGTACTGGGAATTCCTTTCGAAGATATAAAAGCTACCTTGGAGGCGACAAAAGAGGCGCGCGTGCTGCTGGCAGAAAACCTTTCGCACGAGCATTTAATTCAGCTGGAAGCGAGGGCTCCGGAATTGCCGGGATGCGAGGTGCAGAAAAATACGATCCGGGAGTATGCGCAAAATCTTACCTTAGCGCATTTGTTGGGTTACACAGCAAAAATTTCCTCCGAAGAACTTCGTCAGAATCCAGATTACTTTGTTACCGATCAAATCGGCAAGACCGGCCTGGAGAAAACGTACGAGAAGGAACTCCGGGGAAACCCCGGGAGAGTGCTCGTGGAGAAAGACGCGTTGGGAAACGTGGTCCAGGAAAAAGGAGAAATTGCTTCAGAGCCCGGCAACAGCTTGAGTTTGTGGCTCGACTTTGAGCTCCAGCAAAAGATTGAAGAGTCGCTTGGAGCAACACTTGATCGTATTGGGGCAAAAAAGGGAGTAGGCATTGCCTTGGACCCCAATACCGGAGGAGTGCTGTCGCTGGTAAGTATTCCTGGATTTGACAACAATCTGTTTGCCCGCGGCATTACGCGAGCAGAATACCAAAGCATTACGGCAGATCCCTTGAATCCTTTGTTCAACCGCGCGATTTCGGGCACCTATCCAACCGGTTCTACGATAAAGCCTTTCGTAGCTTCAGCCGCATTGGAAGAAAACGTCATAGCTCCCAACAAAGAAATTCTTACCCACGGGTATATCGACGTTCCCAATCAGTACGATCCCGAAATTGTGTATCGCTTTTTAGACAACGCAAACCACGGTGCGGTGGATATGAAAGACGCCATTGCGGTTTCCAGTAACGTATATTTCTACACTATTGGCGGTGGGTTTGGAGATCAGCAGGGTTTGGGTCCAAGACGCATAAAGGAATATCTTTTGCGATTTGGCTGGGGGGCGCAAACAGGCGTTGATCTTTCAGGGGAGAGCAAGGGTTTGGTCCCAGACCCCGAATGGAAACAGCGGGTAAAAGGCGAAGGCTGGTGGGATGGGGACACCTATAACTTTTCCATAGGCCAGGGGAATCTGTTGGCAACGCCTTTGCAGGTGGCAAATTCCTTTGTCGCAGTGGCAAACGGCGGCACGTTGTATAAACCGCAAATGGTAAAAGAAGTTTTAGACCCCGCGGGAGAATCGCGCCAAATAGCGCCCCAAGAGATTCGCAATGGCATAATCGAAGAAGAGAATCTTGAGGTAGTGCGCGATGGCATGCGCCAGGCGGTGAAATGGGGTTCGTCGGTATTGTTAAACCAGCTGCCGGTTTCTTCTGCGGCGAAAACAGGAACCGCGCAAACCGGAAGAGAAGATGCGGAAGGAAGAGATTATTTGTATAGCTGGGTAACCGTATTCGCCCCCTATGAAAATCCGGAGATTGTGTTGACCATAATGGTCGAAGAGGCAAAAGAGGGGAGCTTCGCTGTGCTGCCTGTTGCAAAAGAAGTGTTAGAATGGTATTTTACCCGATAACGATATGGCAAAATTCATTACCAAAGAGGGGCTAGAAAAACTCAAAGAAGACTTGCTCTATCTCAAAAAGACCAAACAAAAAGAAGTAGCAGAAAGATTGCAGCGGGCAATCGCGTTCGGCGATTTGTCGGAGAATTTTGAATATGCGGATGCCAAAGATGAGCAGGCCATGCTGCAAGCCCGCATCGCAGAGCTCGAAGAAGAGATTCGGGAAGCCAAAGTGGTGGTCGCCGCAGAAAAATCAGACCGCGTTCAAATAGGTTCCGTAGTGGAAGTCGAGGCGGGCAAATCGCGAATGACCTTTACTATTGTTACGGGGAAAGAGGCAAACCCTTTGGAAGGCAAAATTTCCGCCGAGTCTCCGATTGGCGAGGCTCTCCTGCAAAAAAAAGTGGGGGATAAAGCCGAGGTTGAAATTCCTTCGGGAATGGTGCATTATAAAGTTATAAGTATTGACTAAGGAATTTTATGGCAACAACCTCTCACGACAAGTTTGAACAGCTGCGAAGCCAACTCCTCAAAAAGGAGTTTCAGGTGAAAGACGAAATCAGAAGACTTTTGGAACAGGAAGGCCAAATCGAGGCGGAAGAAGACCAGGTAGAGCAGCAGGCAGATCAGGAGCAAAACGAAGGCACCCGCCAGGACCTGGAAAAAAAGCGTTGGGAAATTGAAGATCAGCGCAGGCTGGTAAAACAAGAGCGCTGGAGAATCGAAGGAAATCTCCATGCGGTGGAATCGCAACTGCAGAAGGTCAAACGATGGGCCTCTTTGCAAGAACAGCTCGAGTCTTCTTTAAACGAAGAAGCAGACATTGAGAATCAGGTGTACGATGTGCAGGAGCAGGAGTTGCGCGAAGAGGAGCCCGGCATGAAAACCCGCTTGGAGGAAAAGCTCCGCGAGCTAGAAAACAAAGAGGCGCAGTTAGAGCAGAAGCGCCAGGAGTTGGAACAAAAAGAGCAGGGAATTGAGAACCCCGCAGAACGGCGCGAAGTGGAGCGCGAGCGCTGGAGCATGGAAGACGAGCTGCACGCGCTTGAAAAAGAGCAATGGGTGGTGGAACGGGAACTCCAGGGCATGCGCCAGCAAATCCAGGAAACCGAAGAAAGGCGCTGGACTTTAGAAGAGAAACGCCGCGCTGTTGAAAAAGAGAAATGGGAAATTGAGCAGGAGTTAGATCAAATCGAACAGGAGGTTCCAGAACTCCGTTCTCGCGAAAGCGCAATCGAAGCGCCTCCTCAAGAGCCTGTGGAAGTACCAGAACAACCGGCCGTCCAGGCGGAAGAACCAGCAGCAGAGCCTCCAGCACAAGAACCGGAACCCTTACCAGAGCAAGATTCTCAGGAGGAACCGCAGGAAAAACCGCGCTTGAGAATAGAGCCTCAAGAGTCTGAACAATTCGATTTGGATTCTGGCGACTCACGAACTAAGGTTGTTCGTACGATGAAAGGCGACCTCGAAAAAGCCCGAAAGCAAAAGAAATAGAAAAGAAGAAAACAGCCCCCTCGACTACGCTTGGGGCTGTTTTCTTTTGACCAAAAGAGAAAAATAGCCTAATATAAGGGAATATGGCGGCGATTGATGAGATTAAAAAAGAGAGAATAAAAAAGCTGGAGCGGATACAGAAGGCGGGGGATTTGGCGTATCCGGCTTCGGTGAAAAGGACACATACTGCCCAGGAGGCTGTGGCTGGTTTTGCCAAACTTTCAAAGGCAGAAACAGAAATTATTTTGGTTGGCAGAATTCGGGCGATACGCGGGCACGGCGGCTCGACATTTCTTACCCTGGAAGATGGTTCGGCAAGCATACAGGCGTATGTAAAAAAAGACAGGGTAGGGGAGCAGGCATATGATAGTTTTCTGGAAACATTTGACATTGGCGACTTTATCCAGGTTCGCGGCATTTTGTTTACCACCAAAAAAGGTGAAAAAACACTTGAGGCGGCAGATTACAAAATGCTGGCAAAGTCGCTCTTGCCCTTGCCAGACAAGTGGCACGGTTTACAAGATGAAGAAGAGCGTTATCGCAAGCGCTATTTGGATTTGCTGTTTAACAAAGAGGTAAAGGAAAAATTCCAAAAAAGGGCCCAAGTTATTACCGCAGTACGCGATTTTTTGGACAAGCAAGGTTTTTTGGAGGTGGAAACGCCCGTGCTCCAACATATGTACGGGGGAGCGGATGCCGCTCCATTTAAAACACATTTAAACGCGTTTGACCTAGATATGTATTTGCGTATATCCTTGGAGCTTCCACTAAAACGCCTCATAGTTGGTGGTTTTGAAAAAGTATACGAAATGGGAAGAGTATTCCGTAACGAAGGCGTAGATCGCCAGCATAATCCTGATTTTACTTTGCTTGAGTTTTACTGGGCGTACGCAGACTACAAAGACATGATGAAGCTTATTGAGGAATTTGTTCCCGCTATAGTCCGTAAGACAACAGGATCAAACGAGATAATATATGAAGGGAAGAAAATTTCGTTTAGAGCTCCTTGGCCTCGCGTGGAGTACTCCGAGCTCTTCAGGAAACATCTTAAACTAGACATTGATTCTCTTAATCGAGATGCTTTGGCAAACGAGGCAAAGAAACTTGGCGTAGAAATAGAAAATGCAATGGATAAGGCTCACATTACCGATGCCCTTTACAAGAAAGGTATTCGTCCAAAGCTTTGGGAACCTCAATTTATAATCCATCATCCAGCCGAAATGAAGCCTTTAGCCAAGGTGCGCCAGGAAGATCCCACAAAAACGGAAAGTTTTCAACTACTGGTAGGCGGTGGATGGGAGCTTATGAACGGTTGGTCTGAACAGAACGATCCTGCGGCGCAAAAGAAAGTCTTTGAAGAACAAGAAAGCTTATTTCGAAAAGGGTTGGAAGATGCCCAGCGCATGGATGTGGATTACATCGAAGCCTTAGAGTACGGAATGCCGCCAACCGCTGGCGTGGGCATGGGAATAGACCGTTTAGTTGCTTTGCTTACAGACGCCCACAGCCTGCGAGAGATTATCGCATTTCCAACCATGAAACCAAAAGAGAAATAATATGTTAGACATTAAACTCATTAGAGAAAATCCAGAGGCCGTAAAAGAAGGATGCAAAAAGAAAGGGATCGAGTGCGACATCGAGCAGATTTTGGGGTTGGATAAAAGAAAACGGGAATTGTTGCAGGAGATTGAGGGGTTAAAAGCGCGGCAGAATAAGTTGCGTAAAGAGGATGCGGAGGAGGGGAGAAGGCTAAAACAGGAAATAAAAGCGCTGGAGCCGCAACTGGAAGAGGTGGATGGGGGATTGCAGTCGCTCCTTACCCAGCTGCCGAATTTGCCTTTAGAAGATGTGCCTGTAGGAAAAGACGAGTCTGCAAACGTAGTGTTGCGACATGTCGGCAAAGTTCCTACATTCGACTTTGAACCAAAAGACCATTTGCAGTTAGGCGAGGAGCTCGATATTATTGACGTGCAGCGCGCGGCAAAAGTTGTGGGCACGCGCTTTGGATACTTAAAAGGCGACGCCGTTTTACTCGAGTTTGCCTTGGTGGATCTTGCAATAAAGACCGCGGTAAAAGAAGGGTTTACTCCGGTTGTGCCCCCAGTGTTCTTAAAATCTGAATATATGCACGCAATGGGGTATGTCGACACGCCAGAAGATTTGGCAGAGCGATACTTTTTTGAAAAAGAAGGGTTGTTTTTGGTGGGTACATCAGAACAGTCGATAGGCGCCATGCATGCAAATGAAGTGTTCGAGGAAAAAGAACTTCCAAAGCGTTATGTTGGTTTCTCCGCTTGTTTTCGCGAGGAAGCCGGTTCTCACGGAAAAGATACGAAAGGCATTATGCGCGTGCACCAGTTCGATAAAGCGGAATTTGTGAGCTTTACGCGGCCCGAAGATTCTCGAAGCGAGCATAGGCTGCTTGTTGAACTTGAAGAAAAATTGTGGCAGGCGCTGGAAATTCCTTACCAGGTTGTGCAACTTTCCACTGGCGATATGGGCCGGCCCCACGCTTCTACCATAGATATCGAAGCGTGGATGCCGGGGCAAAATAGATACCGCGAGGTAAGTTCAGCTTCCAACATGACCGATTTTCAGGCCAGGAGGTTGAATACGCGGTATAAAACAAAGGAGGGCAAACTGGAGTTTGTGCATATGCTAAACGCCACGGGGTTTCCCATTGGCCGAGCTATTATTGCAATTTTGGAAAATTGCCAGCAAAAGGATGGCAGTATAAAAATTCCCAAAGCGCTTCAGCAGTACCTTGGCAAAAAAGAAATAAAAAGCCCTAGCTGAAAAGCTGGGCTATACCATCCTCCTAACGGGATCGGGGAATATTCATGCTGCCAGGGGTAATGGGTTCATTCAGGTAGATATCACCGTTGCGGATCTTAATGTTGAACCCGCACGTGGGGTTGATACATACCCAGGCTTTGTAGTGGACCGCCGCCCCCTGACCGCCGTAGTCAGACAAAGGCACCAGCTGGCCCACATTGCATTTCTGACACTTTGGCATTACCCAGTCTTCCATGTTACTCCTCCCTTCTCGTAATCTAAGGCCAACCTAGCATTTTATGGAAACTAGTCAAGAGCAAACAATTAAACTAAAGGATATCTCTGTAAACTATAAAATTGCTGGTCAGGGCCCAGTTATTTTGATTTTGCACGGGTGGGGGAGTTCTTCGGATTCGTGGTTCGGGGTACAAGAAATACTTGTAGGGAAGGGGTTTTGCGTGATTGTTCCGGATTTGCCGGGATTTGGGAAGACGCAAGCCCCAGCTACAGTATGGGGAGTAGGGGAGTACGCGGAGTTTATACATGAGTTTGCGCGAAAGCTAGGTTTGGAGAAATTCGTTTTGATCGGACATTCCTTTGGCGGGCAAACCGCAATCCAGTTTGCGGTGGAACATCCGGAAAAAACAGAGAAGCTCGTATTGGTTGCGGCAGCCGGCGTGCGACGTACCCCCGGAGTTTTCAAAAAACTGGTGGCCGCAGCGGCAAAATTGGTAAGTTTTTTGTTGTATTTGGTGCCGTCGCAAGACCTGCGCAACAATATAAAGCACGCAATATATATGGCCATACGCAGGCGCGACTACGTGCGCACGCAGGGCATTATGCGAGATGTATTTAAGCTCGTTATTACGCAAGACCTTACGGCGAAGTTTTCAAAAATTAGCGTGCCCACCCTCATTATTTGGGGCGATAAGGATGAGCTTACCCCCGTGCAGGACGCTTACTTAATGCACGAACTTATTCGCAATTCCAAACTCGAAATCATCGGAGGCGGCAAACACGCCCTCAATTTTCAAATGCCCGATAAATTATCAGAAGTGATATGGTCTTGGCTTTCGTAATTTTTTGGCTCATTCGGGAAGTTAAAGTCATGCTGTTTTGGCTTTACCTTTGGCAGTTAAAGGAATACCATATCGGCCGGTTTCTGGCCCATTTCCAAACTGCCAAGGGTCGCCGGCTCCTTTTGAACCCTTGGGCGGGGGCAAAGCTTATTTTGCTCCTGGTGGTGCTTTTTATCCCCAATGCAATCTTTTTGTTGATACCCTTATATGCGGTGGAATTCTTTTTGAGAAAAGCACCCAAGCCTGTATTCACAAGAAAGATACAGTTTTTAACTCTTGTGCTTTTGGGTGTTTCCTTGGTCTTCGCGTTTTTGGGTAGTTTGGTGTTTCTTTTGATAATCGATATTCTCACCCCTTTGGTTGTTTCTTTGGTAGTGCTTGGGTTACAGCCCTTTACGGTGTTGGCGAGAAACAGGGTTATCGAACAGGCAAAAGCGAAAAGAAGAAAAATGAAGAATCTCAAAGTAGTCGGCATTACCGGAAGCTATGGGAAAACGTCTACCAAAGAATTTTTGGCGCATATTTTGGGCCAAAAGTTTACCGTATTAAAAACCCCGGAACATACGAATTCAGAGGTGGGTATCGCAAACACCATTTTGCGGAGTTTAACCACGGAGCACGATGTTTTTGTGTGCGAAATGGGGGCTTACGGCAAGGGCGGCATACAGTTGCTGGCAGACATGGCAAAGCCCGACATAGCAATTGTTACAGGGGTAAACGAACAGCACTTGGCTACGTTTGGCAGCATGGAAAACTTATTGTCGGCAGAAGGGGGGAGAGAGTTAGCGGAAGCTCTGCCTTCAGATGGTATGGCTTTTGTAAATCAAACTGTTAAAAGCAAAGTGCAGTATGAGAATGCGAAATGCAAAGTTGTGTACTATGGAGGGGCGGAAAAGGTGAAGATTGAGAAGGAAAAAGTTTCGTTTGAGTTCGAAGGCGTAAAGTTTGAGGTGCCAGCATATGGCGGTCACAACGTGCAAAATCTTTTAGGGGCGATTGAAGCGGCAAGAAAGCTCGGAATGAGCCTGCAAGAAATTGCAAAAGCAGCAGCCAGCATGCCTCTGGGATTAGGCGCTTTGAAGGTGAAAAAGGGAACAAATGGTGCTACTATTATTGATTCGACTTACTCTGCAAACCCCGACGGCGTAATTGCAGACTTGGAGTATTTGAGTTTATACGAAGGCAAAAGAGTGCTGGTTATGCCGTGTTTGATTGAGTTAGGACCAGCGGCAAAAGAAGCGCACAAGCGCATTGGGCAGAAAATCGCACAGGTTTGCGACCAGGCGATTATCACTACGAAAGAACACTTTGAAGACGTTAAGGAGGGCGCCGGCCAAAGCGACAAAATAGTATATGTAGAAAACGCGCAAGAGATTTTAGAAAAAATAAAAGACGCCAATGCTATTTTATTGGAAAGCCGTTTGCCAGAATCGCTTATTAAAGCTGTAGAAAAATGATTAAACCCATATCAATATCGTTATCACCGAATACGGAGCCAGATGACGTACGGCTGGCGTTTGGGTTGTTGTTTCAGCCAGATAAATGGAAAAAGGGGAGCGCGCCGCAAGAACTGGAGCAAAAGTTTGCCGCGCGCTTGGGCGTACAGCATGCGTGTGCGTTTAACAGCGGGCGGTCTGCGTTTTTGGCGATTTTGGAGTCTTTGGGTTTAGAGAAAGGCAGCGAGGTTTTGCTGCAGGCGTTTACATGCAACGCAGTTCCCAATCCCGTCATGTGGGCGGGGTTGCAGCCTGTATATGTGGATTGCAACGAAAGTGATTTTAATATCGATGTTGAAGACTTGGAGCGCAAGATAACATCAAAAAGTAGGGTGGTAGTTGTGCAGCATACGTTCGGCTTGCCCGCAGATATGAGTAAAGTAATGGAAATTTGCCAAAAGCATAATCTGATTTTAATAGAAGATTGCGCGCATGCCTTGGGCGCAAAGTATAAAGGAAAAGAAGTAGGAAGTTTTGGCAAGGCCGCTTTTTTTAGCTTTTCCCGAGACAAAGTAATTTCCTCCGTGTACGGGGGAATGGCGGTTACCAGCGACGATTCGTTGGCCTCAAAAATACAAGCATTTCAAGAAAAAGCAGGGTATCCTGCGAGGTATTGGGTTTGGCAGCAATTGGCGCATCCCGTGGCAATGAACTGGAAGATTTTGCCAACATATAGCGTATTCGGCAAGTATTTGTTGGTGCTTTCCCAGTGGTTGCATGTATTGTCTAAAGCCGTGCATTGGAAAGAGAAAAGGGGAATGAAACCCGGTTACTTTCCCAAAAGAATGCCAAACGCGCAGGCGATTTTGGCGTTGCGCCAGCTAGGAAAGCTCGATAGGTTTAACGCCCACCGAAAAGAAATCGCGCAAAAGTATTATACAGCTTTAACTGGCAGCACGTTTGAATTGCCAAAGCAATTTGCAGAACGCGAAAACATTTTTTTGCG